>CAZFRK010000117.1:0-8798 GCA_964521375.1 uncultured Rhodobacterales bacterium | reverse complement strand
TCGCCTATCCCATCCGCGACGGCATTCCCATCATGCTGGTCGACGAGGCCCGCCAGCTCGACGATTGAGGAGTCCCGCCATGACCAACCCCGCCGCCGACCAGACCCCCTGGCCCACCGACATCGAGGTCGACAAGGCCGCCCGCACCTTGTCCATCACCTTCGAGGACGGGGCGTCCTTCACCTTCACCGCCGAGTTCCTGCGCGTGAACAGCCCCTCGGCGGAGGTCCAGGGCCACGGCCCGGACGAGCGCCAGACGGTGCCCGGCAAGAAGACGGTGGGATTCGTGGATTTCGAGGATGTCGGCAATTACGCCGTGAAGATCATCTTCGACGACCAGCACGACAGCGGCCTTTACACCTGGGCGGAGTTCTATCGCCTGGGCGTCGAGCACGACCGCCTGTGGGACCGCTACCTGCGCGAACTGGCCGACCAGGGCCTGAGCCGCGATCCGGCCTGACGCGCGCCGCCGAACGTCCGCCCCGTCTTTTGGCACCAATTGACGACGGCCCGCCTCATGGGCCATGAAGACAGGTGCCAACGAACAAACAGGCGGGACCAAGGTGTCGGGCGGGACCACCCAGATCCTCTCTTCCTACTATTCGGGCCTGAACACCTGGTCGGGACTGTTCAACTATCACATCCTGCGCGCCGGACACATCGTCACCGGCCCCGACCACCGCATCCTGCGCGACAGTGTGCCCGGCCATGAGTTCCTCTTCTGCCTGCGCGGCCGGGGCGTGGTGAAGGTGGACAACCGCCTGCACCGCGCCGGCCCCGGCGAACTGGCGTGGATTCCGGTGCAATGGCCGCACGGCCACAGCCCGGTCGCCGAAGACCCCTGGGACCTTTTGTGGCTGCGGGTCGAAAGCGCCAACCTGGACCGCATGATGACGGTGCTGTCCGTCCAGGCCGAACCGGTGTTCCGCTTTTCCCGCCCGCAGGTGGTCGAGGACATCTTCGCCGCCGTCCTCAGCCACGTCAGCCCCACCTCCATGCTGGCCAACGCCTCCTGCGACGTCCTGGTGGCGCGGCTACTGGAAGAGCTGGTCGACAGCCGGTCGGGGCGCATCCTGGAGCCGGAAGTAGCGGGCCATCGCGGCCTCGCCCGGCTGATGGCGGAAATCCACATCCACTACAACGAGCCGTGGGACATCGACCGCTTCGTCGCCCATTGCCACGTCAGCAAGTCCCACCTCTTCCGCCTGTTCAAAAGCGCCTTCGGCAAGACGCCGCTCGGCTGGCTGCGGGATTTCCGCATCGCCCAGGCCAAGCGCCTGCTGGTGGAGACCGACGAGCCGGTGGCGCAGATCGCCGACCGCGTCGGCTACGCCGACCCGCTGCATTTCTCCCGCGACTTCCGCAAAAGAGTCGGCATGCCGCCGACCCGGTTCCGGGAAATGGAACTCTTTTAGCCTATTGAGGCGTCACCCAATTTTGCTGCGCCGCGAAAGCTTATTATTGCATCGCGGCAAGACGACCGTGAAGACGACGCTGTGAGACTATTGTCCATATCATTGGGACGACCCGCCATCCTCAGGTCCCGAACTTGGCGCTAGACTCCCCTTATACCGTTTCAAGAGGAGTGGCGGCGATGATCGACTTTTCCGACAGGCGCGCGGTCGCCAAGGCAATCCAGTACACCAACGTCAATCCCGACCTGACCCGCGAAGGGCTGCTGGCCCACGTCAAGACCTGCGCCGACTACGGCTTCGACGCCGCCATGGTCGGTCCCTGCTGGGTCGGGCTGGCCAAGGAAGCCCTCAAGGGGACCGGTGTCCATGTGGCCTCGACGGTCAACTTCCCCATGGCCAACGACACGCTCGCCATGAAGATCGCCGTGATCCGCGAACTGGCCCGCGAAGGGGCCGACGAATTCGACTTCCCGCCCAACCCCGGACTCATCCTCGGCGGCGAGGAAGACGCCTATGCCCGCGAACTGCGCGAAATGGCCCGCGTCGCCCACGAAGAGGGCATGAAGATCAAGGCCATGCTGGAATTCGGCTTCATCACCGACGCCAAGATGAAGGCCCGCGTGGCGCGCCTGTCCAGCGACGCCGGGATCGACTGGGTCAAGCAGTCCAGCGGCTGGGGCAAGGGCGGCTGCGCCGCCACCGAGGAGGACGTCGCCATCCTCAAGGCCAACATCTCCCTGCCCTGCCGGGTCAAGGTCTCGGGCAAGGTCAACACCCGCGAAAAGATGCAGGCCCTGTTCGCCGCCGGGGCCGAACTGGTGGGCACCAGCTCCGGTCCGGCCATCGTCGACGGCATCGCCGGCGACATCAACGCCTACTGAAGCGGAGCCGGGGACACACCCGGCTTCACGGGGGGACTCCAGGACGAAAGGATCGACCCATGTCCATCGTCATCTTCGGAAGCTACGCCAAGGCCCTTGTCATGACCGCCGACCGCATCCCCACCGCCGGAGAAACGCTGCTCGGCTGGAATTACCGCGAGACCTACGGCGGCAAGGGTTCGGACATGGCCGTCCAGGCGGCCCGCCTGGGCAGCGCCATCGACTATGTGGGCGTCGTCGGCGACGATTCCTTCGGCCAGGAGTTCCGGGGCCTGATGACCGGCGAGGGCGTCGGCACCGACGGCCTGCGGGTCAGCGCCCATAAGCCGACCGGCGTCGGCTTCATCGTCAAGGACGAGGCGGGCCGCAACGTCATCGTCGTCGACATGGGCGCCAACGCGCTGTTCGACGCCAAGGACATCGACCGCGCCGCGCCCATCGTCAACCGCGCCCGGGTCGCCCTGGCGCAACTGGAAATCCCGCTCGCCACCGCCCTTTACGGCATGGCGGCGGCCAAGGCGGCGGGGGCGCGCACCATCCTCAACCCGGCCCCGGCCCAGGACCTGCGCAAGGCCGACCTGTCGTCGGTGGACATCCTGACCCCCAACGAGACGGAAGCCCGCGTCGCCCTCGGCCTGGACCCCACCGACCCCCTCCCCAACGCCGAGGTCGCCCGCCACCTGATGGAAACCGGCTGCGGCGCCGTGGTCATGACGCTGGGCGCCGACGGCGTCTTCGGCCTGGGTCCGGACGGCGCCTTCACCGTCCCGCCCTTCAAGGTCAAGGTCGTCGACAGCAACGGCGCGGGCGACAGCTTCAACGCCGGGTTGGCCGTCGGCCTGGAAGAAGGCTTGGCCCTGGCCGACGCCGCCCGCTTCGCCGCCGCGACGGCCGCTCTTTGCTGCACCCGTTGGGAAACCGTTCCCTCCTACCACACCCGGTCCGACGTCGACCGCTTCCTTGAACAAGCCGCTCCGGCGGCCCCGAGCCAGGAGTCCGGATCATGAGACCGAACCGCATTCTTCACCCGGACCTAGCGGCCGCCCTGGCGACGCTCGGCCATACCGACATCGTCCTGGTCACCGACGCCGGGTTCCCCATTCCCGCCACCGCCAATCGCATCGACCTGGGCTTCTATGAAGGGCTGCCCGACGTGCTGGATATCCTGCGCGTCCTGCGCCAGGAGATTTTCGTCGAGGAGGTCCGCTTCGCCTCCGACGCCAAGGACCGCAATCCCGACCTCTATGCCGCGTTGCAGCGGATCTATACGGGGTCGGGCGCCGTCTTCACCGGCACCACGCACGAGGTCCTGTGCGAGGAAATCGCCCCCAAGGCCAAGGTCATCATCCGGTCGGGGTCGTTCAACCCCTGGGCCAACATCGCCCTGGTCGCCAGCACCGATCCCTTCGCCTGGTTCGCGCCGGGCACCAACACCAAGATCCTGCCCGCCTACGTCGAACGCCGTCGGCGCATGGAAGACAACGTCGTCCCCGCGCTCGACGACTGAAGGAGGCCATCATGACCAAGGCTTTCGTTTCCGATATCGAGCTGGGCATCGATCCGGTCCTGCCCAAGCGCAAGGATTTCCGCATCGGCTGCCTGGGCGCCGGGTTCATCATGCGCGACATCCAGCTGGTCGCCTACGACAGCGCCGGGTTCCGACCCTACGCCATCGCCTCGCTGGACCGCGCCCAGTCGGAGGAAGTCGCCGCCACGCGCGGCATTCCGGTGGTGCACGACACCTGGAAGGACGTGGTCCGCGATCCGCAGGTGGAAATCCTCGACATCGCCGTGCCGCCCGACCAGCAGTTGGAGATCATCCGCGCGGCGGTGAAGGAAAGGAGCCACATCAAGGGCATCCTGTGCCAGAAACCGCTGGCCATGAACCTGGAAGAAGCGCGCGAGATCGTGCGTCTGTGCGAAGACGCGGGCATCCCGCTCGGCGTCAATTCCAACATGCGCTACGACCAATCCATCCGCGCCGTGAAGACCCTTCTCGATCGCGGCATTCTGGGCGACCGCGTGCTCGGCACCATCGAGATGCGCGCCATCCCCCATTGGCAGGACTTCCTGCATAAGTACGACCGGGTGGAAATCCTCAACATGGGCATCCACCACGTCGACACCTTCCGCTACCTGTTCGGCGACCCGGCCAAGGTGACGGCGGTGACGCGCAGCGATCCGCGCACCACCTTCCCGCACCGCGACGGCGTGTCGCTTTATACCTTCAAGTACGACGACGACTTCATGGCCAGCAGCCTGGACGACGTTTGGGTCGGCCCCGGCGACGAGGTGGAACAGGACATCTACATCAAGTGGCGCGTCGTCGGCACCGACGGCATGGCCCAGGGCACCATCGGCTGGCCCAAGTATCCCGTCCCCACCCCCAGCACCCTGACCGTGACCTCGCGCCACCTGCCGCGTGGCTGGATCACGCCCGCCTGGGACAAGGTGTGGTTCCCCGACGCCTTCGTCGGAACCATGGCCCAGCTCCTGCGCGCCGTCGAATCCGGCACGACGCCGGAGATCAACGGCCGCGACAACCTGCTCACCATGGCCTGCATCGAGGCCTGCTACCGCTCCATCGAAGAGGAACGGACCGTTCCCCTGCGCGAAATCGTCACGGAATACCTGGGCTGACCGGCCCTCGGGAATCCCGTTCTGAATAGGGAGTGCATATCATGATCCCCGTCGGAATCTTCTCTGGCTACTTCCCCTATGATCTGGCCACCGTCATCGAAAAGCTGAAGGGCCACGGCTTCAGCACCGTGCAGTTGGACCTGGCGTTCAAGGATATGGATTTCGCGCCGGGCACCCTCGACAAGGCCAAGTGCCATAAGGTGCGCGACGCCTTCCGCGCCGCCAACCTGCCGATCTGCGCCGTGTCGGGCTACACCAACATCGTCCATCCCGACAAGGACGAGCGGGCGCGCCGCGTCGGCTACCTGAAGGAAATCATCCGCCACGCCCGCGACCTGGGCACGCCCTACGTCATTTCCGAGACCGGTACCTTCGACACCGAAAGCGACTGGGTCCACCATCCGCGCAACAAGACCCCCGAAGGCTACGCCGAAGCCCTGGAGGTGATCGCCGAGCTGGCCCAGGAAGCCTATGACCACGGCGCGGTGTTCCTGGTCGAGAACTACGTCAACAACGTGGTCGGATCGGTCGACGAGGTGTTGCGCCTCTTCGCCGACCTGCCGCATCCGGGCCTGGGCCTGCTCATGGACCCGACCAACTACTTCGACGACGTCACCATCGACCATATGGACGCCACCCTGAACCGCATGTTCAACGCGCTCGGCGACCGCATCCGCATCGCCCACGCCAAGGACTGCAAGCGCACCCAGGAAGTGGCCGAGAAGCACGCCCATATCGACGCCTCCGAGACCCATACCTTCCGCGGCGCCGGGGCCGTCGAACTGCCCGCGCCGGGCCTCGGCTCCCTGAACTATCCGCTCTACGTCCAGCGCCTGAGCAAGCTGCACCCCAACATGCCGCTGATCATCGAACATCTGGATGAAAGCGACGTGCCGCGCGCCAAGGCCTTCGTCGACGGCGTTCTGCGGACGGTCGGCGCCTGACGTTTCCCGCGCATCCTCCGATCTTCCGTCGGGCCGGACGTCTTTGGACGTTCGGCCCGATTTGTTTGTCCGCCGATTGGTGACGCGAATTCGTCTCTTGCCCGTTGAACGATAGTTCACCAATACTTTCGTCCTGCGCTGTTCGGACCGAAGTCCGAAGGGGGCGCGACAACGATGTTCTTGGAACAAAAGGGGAAGATCAGACTCATGGGGATCACAGTCGAAGACACGATGGTCGCGCATAAGGCCTACGCCGACGCGCTGATTCAGGCCGCCATTGCCGCCTATGTCCAGGATCGCGACGACGCCGATAAGGACAGCATGATCGAAGCGGCGCGGGCCGAGGAGAAAGCCAGCTACGACGCCAGCTACGCCTACGACAAGCAGGAACGCGGTTCCTACGCCCAGAACGACCGCTGGCACACCTCCACGGCCAAGAAGGTCTGCGGTCGCATCCAGGATGTGGTCTGGGATGTGGTCTCCGACGTCTATGACGACATGAAGGCGGCGGGCAAGCTGTCTTACCGGATGCCCGAGGCCCTGCCGATGTCCGGGGTGGCCGGTGCCGCCGTGATCGGCGCCGTCGGTGCGACCCGGGGGACCGCCCTCTCCCGCCGCGCCGTCCTTGGCGGCTGTCTCGCCCTCGGCGCGCTGGCGCTGGTCGGCCTGCCGCGCGCGGCCCAGGCCTCCAACGACGGCTACATCAACCAGATCGCCGATGAAGTTCAGGGCTATGCGAGCAGTCCCAGCACCATCAACGTCATCACCAACGGTCTGGGCGCCGGTATCCGCGGCTAGCGAGCAAATCCCGAGCGGACCGACTCTTCCGCGAGGACGTACTTGCCGTAAAAATTATAGGATGGAGCGGATGTCGCGACCGTATGGGTGCGACATCCGCTCTGGGACTTATCCCAACGAAAAAGCCGGTCGCTTCACAGCGTCCGGCTTTTTTGAATGGTGCACCCGGCAGGACTTGAACCTGCGACCTTCGGATTCGGAATCCGACACTCTATCCAGCTGAGCTACGGGTGCATAAGATCGGTGCGTAAGATTTCGGCCCCGACCGCCGCCCTTCGGGCGTTACGGGAGACGCACCATACAGGCTTGTCCCGGTCAAGGCAATATCACTCCGACGCCCCGGTTTCGGTCCTGGGATCGATGCGTCCCGGCGACCGGTCTCCGGGGCGCGGCGGGCCGGGAATGGTGATCGTCGCGGGGTCCACGGACAGGCCCGACGGCAGCGCCCCGTCGCGGTCCTTCAGCCACGCCAGAATGTCGCGCAGCACCGTTTCCCCCTGCAAATCGCGCAGCAGCATGTGATAACCGCGCGGATAGGCGACGAAGCGTTGGCCGCGCGCCGGGTCCAGGCCGCGCGCGGCGATCAGGGTCTGATAGGGGGGAATGACCTCGTCCCGCGCCCCGTAGAGCCACAGCACGGGTCCGCTTAAGGCGGAGTCCCGCCCGGCCCGGTAGGCGGTATCCATCAATCCGGTCAGACCATAGAGGGCGCCGACCTTGGTCGTCTTCAGCACCAGCGGATCGCGCGACAGGGCGTAAAGCATCGCCCGGTTGTCGCTCGGCCAGACGCCCAGGCTCTTCCCCGACAGGGTCCAATCGGGCGCCAACCGCACGGCGACGGCCATCAGAAGGCGATAGGTCCAGGGCATGGTGGATCGCCCCCAGACGGCGGGCGCCGACAGGACGGCTCCGGCCACCGGGGGCGGATCGTCCGACGCCAGGGCCGCCATGACAACGGCGCCGCCCATGCTCTCGCCCATCAGATAAACCGGCGTGTCCGGATAAAGGGCGACCAGGGCGGTCGCGGCCTGGCGGGCGTTGGCCACCAGGGCGTCGGTTCCGGCCCAGTCGCCGGGACGCGGCGCGGCGCCGAAGCCGCGCTGATCCAAGGCATAGACGGCGACCCCGGCGTCGGCCAGCCAGCGCCCGGCCTCGGCGAAGGCACTGCCGTAGTCGTTGAAGCCGTGCAGGGCCAAGACCACCGCCCAGGGCCGCGCGAAGCGGGCGACGGGCGGAGTCCAGGCGCGCAAGGGCAGCGTCAGGCCGTCGGCGGCCCGGAAGGCGCCGACACCGCCGTCGGCGGTCGGCGGCGTCAGACGCGGGGCGACGGTCCCGCCGTCTCCCCAGGGGGCATAGGCGGGCGCGCAGGCGGACAGCAGGACCAGAAGGCAGGCCGCCGCCAGCGCCCGCACGCTATGCGCTCGCCTTTAGCGCCTGGGCATCGGGGTTGGAGGTCAGCTGCAGGAAGATGTCTTCCAGGTCGGCCTCTTGCGTGGAGAGGTCGGCGATGGAGTAGCCCGCCTGCGTGACCGCGTTCAGAAGGTCGTTGATGTTGGTCGCCGACGGACGATAGCGGAACAGGAAGCCGTTGCCGCGCGGCGCCAGTTCGGCGTCGAAGCGGCGCAGCGGATCGGCGACGCCGCCCACCGGCTCGTTGACGAAGACGGTCAGCGCCTTCGAATCGAGCTGATGGAGCAGGGCGTCCTTGGTGTCGCAGGCCACCACCTCGCCGTGGTTGATGATGGCGATGCGGTCGCACAGCTCCTCGGCCTCTTCCAGGTAATGCGTGGTCAGAAGGATGGTCACGCCCTGGCGGTTCATCTCCTTCACCTGCGCCCACAGGCTTTGGCGCAGTTCGATATCGACACCGGCGGTCGGCTCGTCGAGGACCAGGATCGGCGGCTGGTGGACCATCGCCTTGGCCACCAGAAGGCGCCGCCGCATGCCGCCCGACAGCGTGCGCGCGTAGGCGTCGGCCTTGTCCAGCAGGCCGACGGTGCGCAGGACCTCCTCGGTGCGCCGTTCGTGCTTGGGCAGGCCATAGAGACCGGCCTGCACCTCCAGGAGTTCGCGCGGCGTGAAGAAGGGGTCCAGGTTCAGTTCCTGCGGCACGATGCCGA
>CAZFRK010000116.1:0-8816 GCA_964521375.1 uncultured Rhodobacterales bacterium | reverse complement strand
GCTGCGACGTACATGTCCGCTCCCCTAGCCCTTCATCTCGTTGATGTCTTCGACGGCGATCGAGCCGCGGTTGCGGAAGAACACGACCAGAATGGCGAGACCGATGGCGGCCTCGGCCGCGGCGACCGTGAGGATGAACAGGGTGAACACCTGCCCCACGAGGTCGTTCAGGAAGGTCGAGAAGGCGACCATGTTGATGTTCACGGCCAGCAGCATCAGTTCGATCGACATCAGGATGACGATGACGTTCTTCCGGTTCAGGAAGATTCCGAAGATGCCGAGGGTGAACAGGATCGCGGCGACGGTCAGGTAGTGGCCAAGCCCGATATCCAGCATCAGATGCCCCCTCGCGAAGAGACCTTCTTAACCTCGACCGTGCGACCGCGGGCCAACTGCTTGGCGATGACCTGCTTGCGCACATCGGGGCGCTTGCGATGGGTCAGCATGATCGAGCCGATCATGGCCACCAGCAGGACCAGCCCCGCCGCCTGGAAGAGGTAAACGTAGTCGGTGTAGATGATGTGCCCTAGCGCCTCGGTATTGGTCAGGCTCTCGACCACCGGCTGCGAGCGCACGGCCTCGATCTCCGGCGTCAGCATCCAGCCGCCGGTGACGGCGACCAGTTCGGCCAGCAGGACGAGACCGATGACGGCGCCGATAGGCAGATACTCGGCCACGCCCTCGCGCAGGGTGGTGGAGTTGAGGTCGAGCATCATGACCACGAAGAGGAACAGCACCGCGACGGCGCCGACGTAGACCACGACGAGGATCATGCCGAGGAACTCGGCCCCCATCAGGATGAACAGTCCGGCGGCATTGAAGAACACCAGGATCAACCACAGCACGCTGTGCACCGGGTTGCGCGCGGTAATCACCATGACCGACGCGGCCACCGCGATGATCGCGAAGAGATAGAACGCGAGGCTCGCGATAATCATGATTCCCCCTGCCCGGCTTGGCCGGTCCGCTTCGTCAGCAACTTCATCACTTCGCTCTGCTCAATAGGGTCCAGGACCGATGCCTCGGCTTAACGGTAGGGCGCGTCCAGCTCGATGCGCGCGGCCAGCTCGGCCTCCCATCGTTCGCCGTTCGCCAGCAGCTTCTCCTTGTTGTAGAGCAGCTCCTCGCGGGTTTCCGTGGCGAACTCGAAGTTCGGCCCCTCGACGATGGCGTCCACCGGACAGGCTTCCTGACAGTAGCCGCAGTAGATGCACTTCGTCATGTCGATGTCGTAGCGCGTGGTCCGGCGCGAGCCGTCGGTGCGCGGCTCGGCCTCGATGGTGATCGCCAGCGCCGGGCAGATGGCCTCGCACAGCTTGCAGGCGATGCACCGCTCTTCGCCGTTCGGGTAGCGACGCAGCGCGTGCTCCCCCCGGAAGCGCGGGCTGAGCGGCCCCTTCTCCATGGGGTAGTTGACCGTCACCTTGGGACGGAAGAAGTAGCGCAGCGTCAGGCCGAACCCCTGCAGAATGTCGATCAGCAGGAAGGCGCGGACGGTTCTATTCAGAAAAGACATGCCTCACCCTCCTCAGGACAGCCACTGGCCGATACCGCCGAACTGGATGACGAGCGCCGTCAGGACCAGCCAGCCCAGCGAAAACGGAAGGAACACCTTCCAGCCCAGACGCATGAGCTGATCGTAGCGGTAGCGCGGGAACGCGGCGCGCGCCCAAATGAAGATGAACAGCAGCACCAGCACCTTCAGCAGGAACCAGACGACACCCGGAATCCAGTTGAAGGGCGCGATATCGATCGGCGGCAGCCAGCCGCCCAGGAACAGGACGGTGGTCAGACCCGTCATCAGGATCATGTTGCCGTATTCGCCCAGGAAGAACAGGGCGAAGGTCATCGCCGAGTATTCGACGTTGTAGCCCGACACCAGCTCCGCCTCGGCCTCCGGAAGGTCGAAGGGATGGCGGTTGGTCTCGGCCAGGGTCGAGATGAAGAACACCACCGCCATCGGCAGATGCCAGATCACGAACCAGCCCATGTCGGCCTGGGCCTCGACGATAAGCGTCAGGTTCAGGGACCCGACCGTCAGCAGGACCGAAATCAACACGAAGCCCATGGACACTTCATAGGACACCATCTGCGCCGCCGAACGCATGGCGCCCAGGAAGGCGTAGCGGGAGTTGGATGCCCACCCCGCCATGATGATGCCGTAGACGCCGAGCGAACTGATGGCGAAGAGGTAGAGCACGCCGACGTTGATGTCGGCCAGCACCCATCCGGCGTTGACCGGAATGACCGCCCAGGCCACCAGGGCCAGGAAGAAGGTCACCATCGGCGCCAGCAGGAAGACCACCCGCGAGGCGCCGGTCGGAATGACCGTTTCCTTCAAGAACAGCTTCACGCCGTCGGCGATGGGCTGCAGAAGCCCGAAGGGACCGACCACGTTGGGTCCCTTGCGCATCTGCATGGCGCCGATGACCTTACGTTCCATGTAGGTCAGATAGGCAACCGCCAGCAGCAGGGGCAGGACGATTGCAAGGATCTGGGCGACGATGATGACGCCCGGCCAGACATAGCCTTCCCAGAGATCAGCCATTGGTTCCCGTCTTCCACTGCTTGCCGTTCACGTAGACCTCGGTGCATTCAGCCATGACGCGCGAGGCGCGGCTGATCGGGTCGGTCATGTAGTAGTTGGCGATCGGACTTTCGAACGGCGCCGCGTCCAGGGCGCCCTCTTCCCCGAAGGCGCTCCACTTGACCGCCGCCGCGGGCGTATCCTCGTCGAAGAGCGCCGAAATGGACGCCAGACGATCCCGAACCTGGGCCAGGGTGTCCTGCGGCAGGGTGTGCCCCAGGACCTCGGACAGCGCCCGCGGGATGGTCCAGTCCTCGCGGGCCTCGCCCGGCGGGAAGACGGCCAGGGCGGTGCGCTGCAAACGACCCTCGGTGTTCAGGTAGGTGGCGTTCTTCTCGGTGTAGGCGGCGCCCGGCAGGATGACGTCGGCCCGCATGGCCCCGGCGTCGCCGTGGCTGCCCTGGTAGACCACGAAGGCCTTGCCTAGCTTGTCCATCGGCAGCTCATCGGCGCCCAGGAGGTAGACGAAGTCGATGTCGCCCGCCGCCGCGCCGTCCAGGATGCCCGTCAGGTCGCGACCGTTGGCGCCCGGCACGAAGCCCATCTCCAGCCCGGCGACACGGGCGGCGGCGGTGTGCAGGACGTTGAAGCCGTTCCACTCCTCGCCGACCATGTCGAAGTCGGTGGCGATCTTGTTGGCCAGCGCCAGAACGGCGGCGCCGTCGGCCCGTGTCAGCGCACCCATGCCAAGGACGATCATCGGCTTCTTGGCCGCCTTCAGGATCTCGGCGAAGGGATGCTTGCCCTCGGCGATTTCCTTGAGCGTGTCCGGACCGGCGCCCAGGTAGTCGTACTTGTAGGTCAGGTCGCGCTGCTCGCCGACCACGCCGATCTTGAAGCCGCCCATGGTGTACCGCTTGCGGATGCGGGCGTTCAGCACCGGCGCTTCCCAACGCGGGTTGGCTCCGACCAGCAGAAGGGCGTCGGCGTCCTCGATCCCGGCGATGGTCGAGTTGAAGAGGTAGCTGAGACGGTTGCCAACGTCGATCTTGGCGCCGTCCTGGCGGCAGTCCAGGGACCGCGAGCCGAGCGCCGTCATCAGGTCCTTCAACAGGACCATGGCCTCGGCGTCGGCCATGTCACCGGCGATGGCGGCCATCTTCGCCCCCGAGGTCGCCTTCACCTTGGCGGCGATGGCGGCGAAGGCTTCCTGCCAAGTGGCGGGCCGCAGCTTGCCGTCCTCGCGGACGTAGGGACGATCAAGGCGCTGGCGCTTCAGCCCGTCGACGGCATAGCGGCTCTTGTCGGCCAGCCATTCCTCGTTGACGTCCTCGTTGACGCGCGGCAGGACGCGCATCACTTCGCCGCCGCGCGCGTCGACGCGGATGTTGGAGCCCACGGCGTCGAAGACGTCGATGCTCTCGGTCTTCTTCAGTTCCCACGGACGGGCGTGGAAGGCGTAGGCCTTGTTGGTCAGCGCGCCCACCGGGCAGAGATCGACCAGATTGCCCGACAGTTCGGACTCGATGGCCTTCTCGACGTAGGTGGTGACTTCCATGTGCTCGCCGCGCCCAACGGCGCCCAACTGCTGCACACCGGCGACCTCGGTGGAGAAGCGGATGCACCGGGTGCAGTGGATGCAGCGGGTCATCTCGGTGGCGACCAGCGGCCCCATGTACTTCTCTTCGACCGCGCGCTTCTCTTCGACGTAGCGCGAACGGTCGTAGCCGAAGGCCACGGCCTGATCCTGCAGGTCGCACTCGCCGCCCTGGTCACAAATCGGGCAGTCCAGCGGGTGGTTGATGAGCAGGAATTCCATCACGCCCTTGCGGGCCTTGATGGCCATGGGCGAATTGGTCTTCACCGTCATGCCCTCGGCCACCGGCAGGGCGCAGGAGGCGGCGGGCTTCGGCGGGCCGGGCTGAACCTCGACCAGACACATGCGGCAGTTACCGGCGATCGAAAGCCGTTCGTGGTAGCAGAAACGCGGGATTTCGATCCCGATCTGCTCGGCGGCCTGCAAAACGGTGGTGCCGGCCGGAACTTCGACTTCGATGCCGTCAATCGTCAGCTTGGGCATGACCCCAAATCCCTCCTACTCGGCGGCCTGGGCCGCGCGGTCGAGAAGACGCTTCTCGATCTCGGGGCGGAAGTGGCGGATGAGACCCTGGATGGGCCAGGCGGCGGCGTCGCCGAGGGCGCAGATGGTGTGGCCTTCGACCTGCTTGGTGACGTCGAAGAGGATGTCGATTTCCTCCACGTCGGCGTTGCCTTTCAGGATGCGCTCCATGATGCGCCACATCCAGCCGGAGCCTTCACGGCAGGGCGTGCACTGACCACAGCTCTCGTGCATGTAGAAGCGCGCCAGACGGGTGATCGCCTTGATCAGGTCGGTGGACTTGTCCATGACGATGACCGCCGCCGTCCCCAGGCCGGATCCGGCCTCGCGCAGGGAGTCGAAGTCCATGATCAGGTCTTCGCAGACGTCCTTGGGCAGCATCGGCGTGGACGAGCCGCCGGGAATGACGGCCAGCAGGTTGTCCCAGCCGCCGCGCACGCCGCCGCAATGCTTGTCGATCAGCTCGCGGAAGGGGATCGACATCGCCTCTTCCACGTTGCAGGGCGTGTTCACGTGTCCGGAGACGCAGAACAGCTTGGTGCCGGAGTTCTTGGGACGCCCGATACCGGCGAACCAGGAGGCGCCGCGCCGCAGGATGGTCGGCGCCACGGCGATGGATTCGACGTTGTTCACGGTGGTCGGGCAGCCGAAGACGCCGACGCCCGCTGGGAACGGAGGCTTGAGGCGCGGCTGGCCCTTCTTGCCTTCCAGCGACTGGATGAGCGCCGTTTCCTCGCCGCAGATGTAGGCGCCCATGCCGCGATGGATGTAGAGGTCGAAGTCCCACCCGGAGCCGCAGGCGTTCTTACCGATCAAACCGGCCTCGTAGGCCTCGTCGATGGCCGCCTGAAGGTGCTCGGCCTCGCGGTAGAATTCGCCGCGAATGTAGATATAGGCGACATGCGCCTTCATGGCGAAGGAGGCGACGAGGCAGCCCTCGACCAGCTTGTGCGGGTCGAAGCGCATGATCTCGCGGTCCTTGCAGGTGCCCGGCTCGCCTTCGTCGGCGTTGACCACCAGATAGTGCGGCCGCTCACCCACTTCCTTCGGCATGAAGGACCACTTCATGCCGGTCGGGAAACCGGCGCCGCCGCGCCCGCGCAGACCGGAGTCCTTCATCTGGTCGATGATCCAGTCACCGCCCTTTTCAAGAATGGCCTTGGTGTTGTCCCAGTCGCCGCGCGCCTGGGCGCCCTTCAGCCGCCAGTCCTGGAACCCGTAGAGGTTGGTGAAGATGCGATCCCGATCGTGAAGCATCAGGCCGTCTCCTTCAGGGTGGTGGGACCGCCCTCGGGACAGGACCCCTGGCGTCCGGTCTGGGACCCGGCCTTGACCTCACGGCCTTCCTTGAGGGCCTCGAACACCGCCTTGGCGGTGTCGTAGGTCAGATCCTCGAAATAGTCGTCGCCGATCTGCATCATCGGCGCGTTGCAGCAGGCGCCCAGGCACTCGGCTTCCTCGAGGGTCGCGTCGGCGTTGGACTGCCCCATCTTGATGCCGAACACGTCCTCGGCGGCGCGGACCACCTCGTCGGCCCCGCGCAGCCAGCAGGAGATGTTGGTGCACACCTGAACGTGGGCTTTGCCCACCGGGCGCAGGCGATACATCGTGTAGAAGGTGGCGACCTCGTAGACGCGGATCGGCGCCAAGCCGAGCATGTCGGCGACGGTATCCATGGCCGCCTTCGACAGCCAGCCTTCCTGGCGCTGCGCCAGATCGAGCAGCGGCATCACCGCCGATCGCTCGCGTCCGGTCGGATACTTGGCGATGGCGGCCTTGGCCTTGTCCATCATCTCCGGCGAGAAGGAGAAGTTTTCGGGCTGGGGAACGTTCGGGTCGGGGCTATGCGAACTCATCGGTCAATCTCACCGAAAACGACGTCAATGGAGCCAATCACGGCGGGGATGTCGGCCAGCATGTGACCCTTCGACATCAGGTCCATCGCCTGCAGGTGCACGTACCCAGGCGATCGGATCTTGCACTTGTAGGGACGGTTGGTCCCGTCGGCGACCAGATAGACGCCGAATTCGCCCTTGGGCGCCTCGGTGGCCAAGTAGGTCTCCCCGGCGGGAACGTGGAAGCCTTCGGTGTAGAGCTTGAAGTGGTGAATGAGGGACTCCATGGAGGCCTTCATTTCACCGCGACGCGGCGCCGTGACCTTGCGGTCGTCGGTCTTCACCGGCCCCTTCACCTTGTCCAGCTTGTCCAGGCACTGGTGGATGATGCGCAGCGACTGGTAGAACTCCTCGACGCGGACCAGATAGCGATCATAGCTGTCGCCGGTCTCGCCGACCGGAATGTCGAAGTCCATGTCCTCGTAGGAATCGTAGGGCTGCGACTTGCGGAGGTCCCAGGCGTAGCCGCAGGCGCGCAGGTTGGGACCGGTGAAGCCCCAGTCCAGCGCCTGCTCGCGCGTCACGACGCCGATATCCACCGTGCGCTGCTTGAAGATCCGGTTGTCGGTGACCATCGTCTCCATGTCCTGAACGAACTTGTGGAAGTTGTTCGCCCAGTACCGAATCTGCTCGGGCAGATGCGACGGCATGTCCTGGCTGACGCCGCCGGGACGGAAGTAGTTCATGTGCATGCGGGCGCCGCAGACGGCCTCGCAGATCTCGAAGATGCGCTCGCGCTCCTCGAAGGCCCAGAGGTTCGGCGTCATGGCGCCGACGTCCATGACGAAGGACGGCACGTTCAGAAGATGGTTGGCGATGCGCACGATCTCGGCGAAGAGCGTGCGAACCAGCTTGCCGCGCTCCGGCACCTCGATGCCCATCAGCTTCTCGATGGCCAGGACGAAGGAGTGCTCCATGTTCAGCGGGGAGCAGTAGTCCAGGCGGTCGAAATAGGGAATGGCCTGCAGGTAGGTCTTGTACTCGATCAGCTTCTCGGTGCCGCGGTGCAGAAGGCCGATGTGCGGGTCGGCGCGGTCGACGACCTCACCGTCCATTTCCAGGACCAGACGCAGAACGCCGTGCGCCGCGGGGTGCTGCGGGCCGAAGTTCAAGAAGTGGTTTTTGATCTGGGTCTCGGACATCTACTTCTTCTCCCCGGCGGCACCCTCGGCCTTCTCGTCGCCCGGCAGCCACTGGGTGGTCATGCCCTCCCAGGGGCTGAGGAAATCCCAACTCCGGAAATCCTGGGCCAGCTTCACCGGCTCATAGACCACGCGCTTCTGGTTCTCGTCGTACCGAAGTTCCGTATAGCCGGTCAGCGGGAAGTCCTTGCGCAGCGGATGCCCCTCGAACCCGTAGTCGGTGAGGATGCGGCGCAGGTCGGGGTGGTCGGAGAAATAGACCCCGTACATGTCCCAGGCCTCGCGCTCGAACCAACCGGCGGCGGAGAACACCGCGGTCGCCGAGGCGACCGGCGTCGCTTCGTCGGTGGTCGTCTTCACGCGGATGCGCTGGTTGTGCTTCATCGACAACAGGCAATAGACCACCTCGAAGCGTTCCTCGCGCTCGGGGTAGTCGACCGCCGTCAATTCGACGAGTTGCGTGAACTGGCAGTTGGCGTCGTCGCGGAGCGCGGTCAGTACCTTGAGGATGGAGCCGCGCAGCACCCAGACGACCAGTTCGTCCTTGCAAAACTCGGTCTTGACGACGTCCTGCGCCAGCATGGCCGACACGTGGTCGCCGAGATCATGCAGCGCCTGGAGCTGGTCTTCCGTCAGTTTCATGGTCTTCCCCGACCCTGTTTATCAGCGCGAAAGCGTACCGGTGCGCCGGATCTTCCGCTGCAACTGCATGATGCCGTACACCAGCGCCTCGGCCGTCGGCGGGCACCCCGGAACGTAGACGTCGACCGGAACGATGCGGTCCACGCCGCGCGTGACGGAGTAGGAATAGTGGTAGTAGCCGCCGCCGTTGGCGCAGGAGCCCATGGAAATGACCCAGCGCGGCTCGGCCATCTGGTCGTACACCTTGCGCAGGGCGGGCGCCATCTTGTTCGTCAGCGTCCCGGCGACGATCATCAGGTCCGACTGGCGGGGACTGGCGCGCGGGACGACGCCCATGCGGTCGAGGTCATAGCGCGGCATATAGGCGTGGATCATCTCCACGGCGCAACAGGCCAGACCGAAGGTCATCGGCCACAAGGAGCCGGTGCGCGCCCAATTGACCAGCGAGTCCACCGTCGACAGGACGAAGCCCTTGTCGTTCAGTTCGTCGG
>CAZFRK010000115.1:0-9013 GCA_964521375.1 uncultured Rhodobacterales bacterium | reverse complement strand
AAACTCTCAGGCACCATGGACCGCGGGGGGACGGGCCTCTGGAAAGCAGGCGCGGGACGCGATGTGGTCCCCGTGGCCTCACCGACGAAGTAAGCCCCCTCCGGCCGGTCTCGGCCTGACCCGGTGGGCGTGAATCTTTCAGGTTTGGAGACAGAGGGAGGCACGAACAGGACCTGTCGCCCGGTGATCTGGGGGCCAGGTCTGGTGCCCCCACCGTCTGGCCCAAGCCAGCGTATCGTCGGAGACCCGGACCCGTGACCGATCAGCCCCTGAAGACCGTTCCCCTCGACGCTTTGCATCGCGAGCTTGGCGCCCGCATGGTGCCGTTCGCCGGATACGACATGCCCGTCCAGTACAAGGACGGCATCATCGCCGAGCACACCCACTGCCGCGACCACGCCGCCCTGTTCGACGTCTCCCACATGGGGCAGGCTTTCCTGAAGGGTCCCGACGTCGACGCGGCGCTGGAAACCATCGTCCCCGGCTCCTATCGGGAACTGAAGCCCGGCCGTCAACGCTATACGGTGCTGACCAACGAGGCGGGCGGCATCCTCGATGACCTGATGGTGGTCAAGAAGGACAAGGACACCCTGTTCCTGGTCGTCAACGCCGCGTGCAAGGACCGCGACTTCGCCCATATCCGCGAGGCCCTGTCCGGCAAGGCCGAACTCGAAATCCTGGACGACCGCGCCCTACTGGCCCTGCAGGGACCGGAGGCGGGCAAGGTCATGGCCCATTTCACGCCCGCCGCCGACGCCATGGTCTTCATGGACGCCGGGCCGCTGGACGTCGGGGGCATTCCCTGCTTCGTCACCCGCTCGGGCTATTCGGGCGAGGACGGCTTCGAAATCTCCGTCGCCGCCGACCAGGCCGACAAGCTGGCCCGCCACTTCCTGGAAATGCCCCAGGTCAAGCCCGCCGGTCTGGGCGCCCGCGATTCCCTGCGCCTGGAAGCTGGACTGCCGCTCTACGGCTCCGACATCGACGAAACCACCAGCCCGGTCGAAGCTGGCCTGCCTTTCGCCGTCGGCAAGCGCCGCCGCGAGGAAGGCGGCTTCCCCGGCGCCGACACCATCCTGGCCCATTTCAAGGACGGCACCGCCCGCAAGCGCGTCGGCATCCAGCCGGAAGGTCGCGCCCCGGCCCGCGCCCACACCGAAATCCAGGATGGCGAAGGCAAGACCATCGGCGAGATCACCTCGGGCGGCTTCGGGCCGACCGTCGGCGGTCCCATCGCCATGGGCTACGTGGACGCCGCCTTCGCCGCCGCCGGAACGCCCTTGACGCTGATCGTCCGGGGCAAGCCGATCGAGGCGCGGGTCGTCGACCTGCCGTTCGTCGAGCAGCGATACAAGCGCGCCTGACGCACCCAGACCAACACCTAATCCTTAAAACGTATTCCGTAACGCAAACAGGGGACCTTGTCATGGCCGACGTCTACTTCACCGAAGACCACGAGTGGATTTCCGTCGACGGCGACACCGCCACCGTCGGCATCACCGCCTTCGCCGCCGAGCAGCTGGGCGACGTGGTGTTCGTCGAACTGCCCGAGATCGGCAAGTCCATCGCCAAGGGCGGCGAGGCCGCCGTGGTCGAATCCGTCAAGGCCGCCAGCGAGATCTACGCCCCGGCGTCGGGCGCGGTGAGCGAGGTCAATTCCGCCATCGAGGAGGAACCGGCCAGCGTCAACCAGGACCCGGAAGGCCAGGGCTGGTTCTACAAGGCCACCCTGACCGACAAGGGCGAACTGGCCTCGCTGATGGATCGCGCCGCCTACGACGCCTTCCTGAAGACCCTCGACTAAGTCTTCCCCGCCCCCGCACCCTCCGCCCCACGACGGAAGAGAGAGACCATGCGCTACCTGCCCCTGACGGACGACGACCGCCGCGCCATGCTGGACGCGATCGGCGCGCCGTCGATCGACGCCCTCTACCGCGACGTCCCCAAGGCCGCCTGGCGCCCGGAAGCCATCGACCTGCCCGACCACCAGGGCGAACTGTCGGTGGAGCGCGCTCTCTCCCGCATGGCGGCGAAGAACGTGACCGGCGGTCAGGCGCCCAGCTTCCTGGGAGCGGGCGCCTATCGCCATCACACGCCCGCGGCGCTGGACTATTTGATCCAGCGCGGCGAGTTCCTGACCGCCTACACCCCCTATCAGCCGGAGGTCAGCCAGGGCACCCTGCAGGTCCTGTTCGAATTCCAGACCCAGGTCGCCCTGATGACCGGCATGGAGGTCGCCAACGCCTCCATGTACGACGGCGCCACGGCCTGCGCCGAAGCCGCCGCCATGGCCGCGCGCGTGACCAAGAAGAAGAAGGTGCTGGTGTCGGGCGGCGTCCATCCGCATTACGCGGCGGTGACGCGGGACTTCCTGCAGTTCACCGACATCGAGGTCGAGGTCCTGCCCCCCGATCCGCTGGCGATGGAGGATCTTCTCGGTCGCGTGGCCACTGATCTGGCCTGCGTCATCGTCCAGACGCCGGGCCTATTCGGCCATTTGCGCGACCTGACGCCGCTGGCCGACGCCCTGCACGAGGTCGGCGGTCTGCTGGTCGCCGCCGTCGCCGAGCCGCTGAGCCTGGGCCTCATCACCCCGCCGGGCGCCATGGGCGCCGACATCGTCGTCGCCGAGGGCCAGAGCCTCGCCACGCCGCCGTCCTTCGGCGGTCCGGGCGTCGGCCTCTTCGCCACGCGGTCCAAGTATATGCGCACCATGCCCGGTCGCCTGTGCGGCGAGACGGTGGACGTGGACGGCAAGCGCGGCTACGTCCTGACGCTGTCGACCCGCGAACAGCACATCCGACGCGAAAAGGCGACGTCGAACATCTGCACCAACTCCGGCCTGATCGCCACGGCCTTCTCCATCCACATGACCCTGTTGGGCGAACAGGGCTTCACCCAACTGGCCGAGCTGAACCACGCCATGGCCGTGGAAACGGCGCGCCGCCTGGGCGCCCTGCCGGGGGTGACGGTTCTGCCCCAGACCTTCTTCAACGAATTCGCCATTCGCCTGCCCAAGGCCGCCGCCCCGGTGGTCGAGCAGCTCGCCGCGCGCGGCGTCCTGGCCGGTATCCCGGCCAGCCGCTTCTGGCCGGAGTACGAGGAACTGGCCGAAGTCATGCTGGTCGCCGTGACGGAAATGAACACCGACGACGACATCGACGCCCTGGTCGCCGCCCTGAAGGAGGCCCTGTAAATGACCGAGACGACCCCGACGCTGACCGGCAACAAGGGCCTTCAGGTCGAAGAGCCGTTGATCTTCGAACAGGACAGCCCCGGCAAGACCGCCGTCGACCTGCCGCCCGTCCCGGCCCATGACGACAAGCTGGGCGGCCTGCGCCGCCGGGGCGCGGTCGGCCTGCCCGGCCTGTCCGAGCCGGAAGTGGTGCGCCATTACACCCGCCTGTCGCAGAAGAACTACGGCATCGACACCGGGTTCTATCCGCTCGGCTCCTGCACCATGAAGCACAACCCGCGCCTCAACGAAAAGATGGCGCGCCTGCCCGGTTTCGCCGACATCCACCCGTTCCAGCCGGACAGCACCGTCCAAGGCGCCCTGGAGCTGATGGACACCCTGGCCCATTGGCTGAAGGAAATGACCGGCATGCCCGCCGTCGCCCTGACGCCCGCCGCCGGGGCCCATGGCGAGCTCTGCGGCATGATGGCCATCCGCACGGCCCTGGACGCGCGCGGCGACGCGCGCGAAGTGGTGCTTGTCCCCGAAAGCGCCCACGGCACCAACCCGGCGACGGCGGCGCTCTGCGGCTATCGCGTGGAAAGCATCCCCGGCGATGGCGACGGGCGGGTCGATCTGGACAAGCTGAAGGAGGCCCTGACCGACAAGGTCGCCGCCTTCATGATCACCAACCCCAACACCTGCGGCCTGTTCGAAGGGGAGATCATCGAAATCTCCAAGGCCGTGCACGCGGCTGGCGGCTTCGTCTATATGGACGGCGCCAACTATAACGCCATCGTCGGGCGCGTGCGCATCGGCGACCTGGGCGTCGACGCCATGCACATCAACCTGCATAAGACCTTCTCCACGCCGCACGGCGGCGGTGGTCCGGGGTCGGGGCCGACCGTCCTGTCCGAAGCCCTGATGCCCTATGCCCCGCTGCCGATGGTGGTGCGCGACGGCGACGCCTTCCGCCTGATCGAGCATGCCTCCGCCCTGCCGGAAGGCCACCAGCCCTTCGGGCGCATGAAGGGCTATCACGGCCAGTTCGGGGTCTTCGTCCGGGCGCTCAGTTATATGATGGCCATGGGCCGCGACGGCCTGCATCAGGCGTCCGGCGACGCGGTGCTGAACGCCAACTACCTGATGGCCCGCCTGAAGGACGACCTGAGTCCGTCCTACGAAGGGCCGGTCATGCACGAGGCCCTGTTCGACGACGCCTTCCTGAAGGACACCGGCGTCACCACCTTGGACTTCGCCAAGGCCATGCTGGACGAAGGCTTCCATCCGATGACCATGTATTTCCCGCTGGTCGTCCACGGGGCATTGCTGATGGAGCCGACGGAAACGGAGTCCAAGCATTCCCTGGACACCTATATCGCGGCGGTGAAGACCCTGGCCGAGAAGGCGAAGACGGGCGACGCCGACTTCTTCCGTCAGGCGCCGCGCTTCACGCCGCGTCGTCGCCTGGACGAGACGACGGCGGCCCGCAAGCCGGTCCTGCGCTGGACCCCGCCCGCGCCGGAGGCAGAAGCCGCCGAATAAGCGGCCCGGGGCGGCGTCCACTCGAAACGAAGACCGGCGGCGCCCCCGGACGCCGCCGGTCTTTCATGGGTCTCCGGCGAGGGCCGGGGCCGGTCTCTCGAGACCCAATCGGTCCGCCCTCGGCCCGGCGCCTTATTCGCCGATGTCTTCGTTCCACAGGGTCGGATTGTCGCGGATGAAGTCTTCCATCAGGCGGATGCAGTCCGGGTCGTCATAGACGCGCACCGCGACACCACGCGCCCGCAGGAACTTCTCGTTGCCGGGAAAGGTCGTCGATTCGCCGATGACGACGCGCGAAATCCCGAACTGGACGATGGTGCCCGAACACATCATACAGGGGCTGAGCGTCGTATAGATGGTGATGTCCTTATAGGACCCCTGTCGTCCGGCATCACGGATGGCGCTCATTTCGCCGTGGGCGATGGGGTCGCCGTCCTGGACCCGGCGATTGTGGCCGCGGCCGATGATCTTGCCGTCGCGCACCAGGACCGACCCGATGGGAATACCGCCGCTCGCCAACCCCTTGCGCGCTTCCGCCAGGGCCTCGGCGAGGAATTCCTTATCCTGCTCTTCCATCGTCCCCTCCATCCCGCGCCCCCAAGTCCGGCGCCGTTACAACGTCTTGAACATCACCAGGGCGTCCACGTCGCCCGCCGTCGGATGGGCGAAGGCCCCGGGCAGACGGCCCACGACGTCGAAGCCCAGGGACTCCCACAGGCGCACGGCGCGGACATTGGTACTGACCACGCTGTTGAACTGCATGGCCCGGAAGCCGCGGGCCTTGGCCTCGGCCTGCGAATGCACGCACATGGTCCGCGCGACGCCCTTGCCCGCCGCCCAGGCCGCCGTCACGTAGCCGCAGTTGGCGACATGGGCGCCCGGCCCCATCTGGTTGGCCTTCAGATAGTAGGTGCCCAAAACCTGGCCCGCGTCGTCGACGGCGACGAAGGTCGCTTCCTTTTCCGGCGACAGCCAGAAGCCCAGCACCTGCTCCCGCGTCCAGTCGCGTGGCAGGGCGTAGGTTTCCCCCGCCCGCAGGACGGGTTCCAGCATGGCCCAGAGGGCGTCTCCGTCGGCCTGCGTGGCGATCCGGACCGCGACCATCGCCCGCCTCCTCAGGACAGGCGGGCGCGGACGCGATCGAAGTCCTCGACCTTGTCCAGGTTGCCCAGCACGGCCAGGGTCGGCATGCCCGACAGGACCACCGAGGCGGCGTCACGCACGGCGGCGGCGTCGACGGCGTCGATCTTCTCGATCATCTCTTCCATGGAGACGACGCGACCATGGATAAGCTGCTGACGGGCCATCTGCTCGCAGCGGTTCGAGGTGCTTTCCATGCCCATGAGCAACCCGGCCTTCAACTGCGTACGCGCGCGGGCCAGTTCCTCGTCGGTGACGCCGTCCCCGGCGCGGGTCAGTTCGTCGCACATGACGGGGATCAGTTCGGCCACCTCGTCCTCGCCCGTGCCCGCGTAGACGGAGAAGACGCCGCCGTCCACGTAGCTGTTGGCGAAGGAGAAGATGGAATAGACCAACCCCCGACGCTCGCGGATTTCCTGGAACAGGCGCGACGACATGCCGCCGCCCAACATCGTCGACAGGACCGAGGCGGAATAGAAGTGCGGATGATCGTAGGCGACGCCGTTAAAGCCCAGGACCACGTGGACCTGCTCCAGGTCGCGGGCCGCGCGGAAGTCGCCCCCGGCGTAGACCGCCGCTTCCGGGGCCGGAACGCGGGCCGACGGCAGGGCGTGGAAATGCCGACCGACCATGTCCACGAAGGCGTCATGGTCGATGTTGCCCGCCGCCGTCAGGACCATGGTGTCGGCGGTATAGGTGCGCCGCATGAAGTCCTTGAGGGTCGCCCCGTCGATGCCGCGCACCGTGTCGGGCGTGCCGAGCACCGGGCGCCCCAGGGCTTGGCTGGGATAGGCCGTGGCCTGGAAGTGGTCGAAGATGATGTCGTCCGGGGTATCCTCGGCTTGGTTGATTTCCTGGACCACCACCGACTGTTCGCGCTTCAGTTCCTCGGCCTCGAAGGTCGAGTTTTGCAGGATGTCGGCGATGATATCGACCGCCAGCTCGGCGTCCTGCTTCAGCACCTTGGCGTAATAGGCCGTATGCTCGCGCGAGGTATAGGCGTTCAGATGACCGCCGACGTTCTCGATCTCCTCGGCGATGGCCTGGGCGGAGCGGCGCTCCGTGCCCTTGAAGGCCATATGCTCCAGCAGGTGGGAGATGCCGTTGATCTCCACCGGCTCGTGCCGGGTGCCGATGTCCACCCAGGCGCCGAGGGAGATGGTCTCCACATGCGGAACGGTATCGGTCAGAACCCGCAGACCATTCTCGAGACGGGTGACCTTGACGCTCATCGAGCCTCCACTTTCTCACGAACAAAGGATTCGATCGCCGCCACGTCGTTGGGCAGAACCGAAACGCGCTCCGGGCGGTCGAACAGGTCGGCCAGCCGCGCGGGCAGGGCCGGATGGACGCCGCTGGCGCCTTCGACGGCGGCGGGGAACTTGGCCGGATGGGCCGTCGCCAGGCACACCATGGGAACGCCGGGGCGGGCGGCGCGGCGCCCGGCCTCCACGCCGATCGCGGAATGGGGGTCGAGCAGCTCGCCGGTCTTCTTATGGACGTCGGCGATCACCGCCTGGGTTTCGTCGTCGGACAGGCGCACCCCCTGGAACAGGGCGCGGGCGGCGGCCATCTCCGGCTCGCCGACCGAGAAGCTTCCGGACTGCCGCAGGCCCTGGACGCGGGCCGTCACCGCCGCCGAATCACGACCGTAGAGGTCGAACAGGAACCGCTCGAAGTTGGATGAGACGGCGATGTCCATGGACGGCGAGAGCGACGGCTCGACCGGTTCCAGGGTCATGGCCCCGGTCTCGAAGAAGCGCGTCAGGATGTCGTTGCGGTTGGAGCCGATGGCGAAGGTCTCGACGGGAAGGCCCATCTTCTTCGCCACATAGCCCGCGAAGACGTTGCCGAAATTACCCGTCGGCACCGAGAAGGCGACGGACCGCTCCGGCGCGCCCAGACGCAGGGCGGCCCAGAAGTAATAGACCACCTGGGCCATGATGCGCGCCCAGTTGATGGAATTGACCGCCGACAGGTTGAATTCGTCACGGAAGGCGGCGTGGCCGAACATGGCCTTCACTGCGTCCTGGCAGTCGTCGAAATTGCCCTTCACGGCGAGGCAATGGATGTTCTTCGACGGCACGGTCGTCATCTGGCGGCGCTGGACGTCGGACACGCGGCCGTCCGGGAACAGGATGAAGCAGTCGATGGCGTCCGAATCGCGGCACGCCTCGATGGCCGCCGATCCGGTATCGCCGGAGGTGGCGCCGACGATGGTCACATGCTCCCCGCGCGTCTTCAGCACGTGGTCGAACATGCGGCCCAGGAACTGAAGCGCGTAATCCTTGAAGGCCAGCGTCGGGCCATGGAACAGCTCCATGACCCACAGGTCGGTGTCGATCTGCTTGAGCGGCGCGACGGCGGCGTGATCGAAGGCGCCGTAGGTGTCGCGAACGATGCGCTCCAGGTCGGCCCGGTCTACGGCACCCTCGACGAAGGGCGCCATGACGCGGACCGCCAGGTCGCCGTAGGAGAGACCCCGCAGGGCGGCGATGTCGGTCTGGCTGAAGGTCGGCCAGGTTTCGGGGACATAGAGACCGCCGTCACGGGCCAGGCCCGTCAGCAGAACATCGTCGAACCCCAGCACGGGGGCCTGGCCCCGCGTCGAGACATACTTCACCACCAACCTCCGACCTGAATGACCTCGCCTCGGAAGCGGACTCGCCGCCGTTCGAAGCGGCTCACCCTAGCGACCTTGCCCCTGGCGGGCAAGACGGTTGGCGGTGGGGGACGACCCTATTGACCGCCGCACTCCCGCACGGAGACACAGCGGCCCGTTTCGTCGTCGCATTGCAGGTTCCAGGAGCACGCCTCCTCGGCCTTGGGGGCGGACGGCGCGGTCGCCGGAGCCTTCGACTTGGGCGCGGCCTGTTTGGGCGCCGGGGGTTCGGAGGCCGTCGGCTCGGACGGCTCCGACTTGGCCGGGGCGGCCTCGGAGGGCGCCGGGTCCGAGGTCCCGGAGGGTGCCCTGTCTCCCGACGGCTGCGAGGCGGCGGGCACGGAGTCTTCCGTGGTCGCTTTCGGCTTGGCCGCCGGAGCCGAGCCATCGGACGCGGCGGGCGCCGACGTCTCGATCTCATTGATGGCGTCGGCGGGAATTGCGTCGGCGGGCGCCGCGGCGGGGGTCGGCTTCGGTTCCTTGGCGGCCTT
>CAZFRK010000114.1:0-9039 GCA_964521375.1 uncultured Rhodobacterales bacterium | reverse complement strand
CGATGTCGGTGATCAGGGCGACGACCTCGCCGATCTTGCTGGCGCTGTCGGCCAGCCCCTGCACCATGGCGTCGGTGCGCCGCGCCTCTTCCACGGCCTGATGGGCGATTTCCGACGCCTGGGCCACCTGCCGCCCGATTTCGTCGATGGAGGAACTGAGTTCCTCCGCCGCCGCGGCCACGGTCTGGACGTTGGTCGAGGCCTCTTCGGACGCCGAGGCCACGGTGGCGGCGCGGGTGCGGGCGTCGTCGGCGGTATGGGTCATGTCGCGCGCCGTGGCCTGCAGGTCGCTGGTGGACCTGGCGACGGCCTCGATGATATGGCCGACGGTGGATTCGAAGTCGTCGGCCAGGGACTGCATCAACTCGCGCCGTTCGATCTCCTGCTGGGCCTCCAGTTCCTTGCGCTCCGCTTCGAGGCGGGCGTTGTTCTCGGCGTGCTCCTTGAACACCTCCATGGCCCCGGCCATGCGACCGATTTCGTCGTGCCGCTCTTGGGCCGGAATGTCCACGGTCAGGTCGCCGTCGGCCAGCCGATCCATGGCCTTGGTCATGGCGATGATCGGTTTGGACAGCCCGTTGCCGAGCAGTAGGGCGATCAGGATGCCGCCGACCAGACCGGCGACGCCGATGCCGATGAGCATGGCGTTGGCGGTCTTGAGCTTCTGGGCCAGGTCTCTGGCGATCTGTTCTTCGTTACGCACCGAGTCGGCGCTCAGGGCGTCGAAGCCGTTGGCCAGGACCTCGGAATGGCGGGCCATGTCGCCGTCGACGATATCGCGCAGCTTGGCGGTGTTTTCCGCCGCCTGATCGAAGGCCGCGGAGAAGTCGGCCAGATAGGTCTTGGCGTCGTCGTAGAACACCTTGTAGTCGGCCTCGGCGGGCATCATGCCCCACAGGAATCGCATCGGTCCGCCGACGCTCTTCAGGGTGTCGCGGGTTTGGGTCGCCATTTCCTCGTTCTGTCGGCCCAGGTACATATAAGCCTGCAGGCGAGCCTCCAGCGCCTTGGCCTTGGCCGATGCGATGAAGCCGGTAATGCCGGTATGTCCGGCGGTCTTGGCTTCCTTCTCCAGGGTTTCAAGGGCGCTGATGAGGCTTTGGCCGGTCGGGTCCAGGGTCATGGAGACGATGGTTTGCCGCTGGGTCTGCAGGCGGGCCGCCTGGGCGAAGTCGTCCATGTAGGCGGCCAGGGCGGACGCCAGATCCTGAAGCCGGGCCTTGACCGCCGGGTCGGTTTCGGCGGCGACCGCCGTCTCGAGTTCGGTCTTCAGCCGCTCGCCCAGGGCACGGGCCTTGGCGACCTCGCTGTCGCGGCTGGTGGCGATGAAGTCGTGGGCATGCAGGCGCATCTGAATGAAGGCGCTTTTCAGTCCCGCCATGCTCAGCGCGTCCTCGGCCTCGACCTTGTAGCGGGCGACCGAACCGGCGGTGTCGCGCCCGCTGTAGACGGCCGTCGCGGCGACCACGGCGACCAGAAGCAGGACGGCGCCGAAGCCGCCAAGGATCTTCTGCTTGATGGACAGCGCCGACATAAGGGACTTGGACCCGCCGCCGCGGGGCGTTTGCGTCTTCTTCACCGTTTTCCTCCCGGCGACCGGAACCGTCGGTCGCGTCGTCTTGGTTGCCGCGCTGCCTTAAATGCGCGCTTGCTATCCGCCATCGTCTTGACGCGATGGCGTAAGGGGTCACTGAACACGCTATACGCAGGGTCCCCGCGTGACCACCGGGAAAATGGTGTATCTCAATGGTAAAGAGGCGCTTCCGCGACGCCGGAAGCCGCTGTCCGCCGGGACCGGCCCTGACCGGCGGTCCCTAACCTCACGCCTCGCGCCTGACGCCGGACGGGGCGTCAGGCCTGGACGGGCGTGGTGCCGTCCAGCGGCTCCTGCAGCGGGCGGCCATAGTGGTAGCCCTGGCCCAAGTCGATGCCCATGTCGTGCAGGATCTGGCTCGTTTCCTCGTCCTCGACGAACTCGGCGATGGTCCGCAGGCCGAATTCGCGGGCCATGTCGTGGATGTGTTGGACCATGATTCGGTCGCGCGGGTCCGACGCCAGATGGCGGACGAAGGAGCCTTCGATCTTCACATAGTCGACGGCCAGATACTTGAGGTAGAGGAAGGACGAGAAGCCGGACCCGAAGTCGTCCAGGGCGAAGGCGATGCCCTGGCCGCGCAGATCCTCCATGAGGTCGACCAGGGTGTCGAACTGCGGCAGGGCCTCGCGCTCGGTGATTTCCAGGACGATCTGGTCGGTCTTCAGGCCGTGCGAGCGGACCAGGTCGGGAATGGCGCGCATCCAGTCCACGTCGGCGATGGTGCGCGCCGACAGGTTGAAGAACAGATGGGCGTCGGCCCCCGCCGTCCCGGCCACGGACGCGATGGCGCGGCGGAAGACCGCTTCGTCGATGGCCCGCGCCAATCCCAGTTCCTCCGCCGTCTCGATGAAGTCGCCCGCCGCGATCAAGGCCTCGCCGTCGCGGATGCGGGCCAGGACCTCATAGCCGAAGGGGCGGCCCGTGGCGGTGTCGCAAATGGGCTGGAAGTAGGGGACGACGCGATCCTCGTCCAGGGCGGACTGCAACTGCTGGCCGCGGTTGAAGACCTCCATGACCATGTCTTCTTCCGAGGAGTCCAGGGTCGAGACGCGGTTCTTGCCCAGGCGCTTGGCCTTGTACATGGCCACGTCCATGGCGATGGACAGCTTTTCGACGTCGGTGCCGTTCTCCGGGAAGCAGACCAGCCCGAAGCTGGCGTGGGCGCGCGTGTTGCCGACCGGCAGATGGATGATCGCCTCGCCCAGTTCGCGGCGCAGGTTCTCGGCCGCCACCTGGCCCTGCGGCAGGGTGGTGTCGGGCAGCAGGATGGCGAATTCGTCGCCGCCCAGGCGGGCCACCACGTCGGTGCGGCGCAGGCGCTTGGACAGGACGGCGGCCAGTTCCTTCAGCGCCAGGTCGCCGACCGGATGACCGTAGGTGTCGTTGATGTGCTTGAAGTTGTCGACGTCCATCATGATGAGGGCGAAGCTGCGGTTGTGGCGCAGGCCCCGGTCCACCTCGATCTTCAGGAATTCCTCGAACTTGCGGCGGTTGTACATGCCGGTCAGGGGGTCGCGCTCGGAATAGAGGCGCAGCCGGTCCTGATAGTCCTCGATGGTCGACAGCAGGCGGTTGAAGTGATCGGACAGCAACTGGACTTCCCGCAGGTGGCTGCCCCGGCCCTCGATGCGGCGGGTCAGGTCCGTGTGCTGGATGATCTCGTCGATGACCTTGACGAAGCGGGCGATGGGGAAGGCGACGAAATAGCGCAGCTTCAGATAGATCGCCCCGCAGATGATCGACAGCACGATGGCGAAATAGATGATCACCGAGCGGATGACGAAGCCGAGCGAGACCCTCAGGTCGGTGATCGGAAAGGTGATGTCGACCACGCCGTTGACCGAGCCGACGGGGACGGCGTGGCAGGCCTGACACTCCTGCTTGGCGATCACAGGGTAGAGGTAGCGCAGTTGTTCGTCGCGCTGGATGAGCTTGTCTTCGCCGGTGCGCAAGGTTTCCAGAAGCAGGGCGTCGCCTTCGCGATGCTCGACCTCTCCGGCCCGCTCGCCGTATTGTTCGATCACGCCCTGACCGCGGAAGACGCGGATGGTGGCGTCCGGTTGGGCCTGGTTCAGGCGGGCGACGATCTCGCCGATCTCGTCCTGTGTCCAGCCCTTGCGCATGGCCGAATAAAGCGACTGAAAAATCAGTTCCGACGTCTGGCGGGCCTCTTCCTCGGCCAATTCCTCGACGGCGCGGCGTTCGATGAAGGACGACAGCAAAAGGACCATTACGCCAGCGAACACGATGATGGCCGCCGACAGCAAGAGGGTAAACTGTCCGATGGAAAAGGTGCGCAGAGGGCGCGCCAACAGACTGAACACGAATTGGACTCCCCACCACTCCGCCCGCCCGGCGGAGCGTCTTTGGCGTAATCTAGCAAATCAGCCACCATGCGGAACAGCCTTAATCAAAACAGCGGTTCACTCTTGGCCTAGGGCGTAAGTCTTATCGGGCGACGCGGCGCCCGGTCGGATATCCTCGGAGAGCGGCGCGCAGGAGCGGAAAGGGATAGCGTGGACGACTGGTCGGAATCGGATTTGCGTATCAATCCAAGGGCCTACGCCTGGGGCGCTCGGGCCTTCGAGGCGGTGGAGGAGCGCCTGGGTCTGCGGGTGCGGCTGCATGACGACGACGGCCTGATGGAGAAGGGGCACGTCTTCCTGTTCAACCATTTCGCCCGGTTCGAGACCATCATCCCGCCCTACTTGATCTATCGCCGCACCGGCGCCTACACCCGCAGCATCGCCGACCATCGGCTGTTCGCGATTTCCGAGCGGTTCTCAGGGCTTCTGGCCGGACTGGGGGCGGTTCCCAACGGCATGCCGGGGCTGCTGCCGTTCCTGGCCGCCGAGATCCTGCGCGGGCGTAAGGTCTCGGTCTTCCCCGAAGGTGGCATGGTCAAGGATCGGGCGGTGATCGATCCGGCCACCGGCGCCTACAGCGTCTTTTCCCGCACCGCCGAGGAGCGGCGCCCGCATCATCGCGGGGCCGCCGTCCTGGCGTTGGTCCTGGACATCTTCAAGCAACGCATCCGCGCCGTCGCGGCCCGTGGCGAGGCCGAGCGCCTGGAGCGGTGGCGCGCCGCCCTCGGTCTGGCCGACACGGAAACCCTCCTGCGGCGGGCGGAGGAACCGACGCGCGTAGTGCCGGGGACCATCACCTTTCACCCCATCCGCGTCGGCGACACCTTCCTGACCCGCGCCATCGACCTGTTCGCCGAGGACCTGCCCGCCCAGGCCATGGAGGAACTGCTGATCGAAAGCAACATCCTCCTGCGCAGCACCGACATGGACATCCGCCTCGGCGCGCCGGTGGCGCCGGGTGGACGCTGGCGGTGGTGGGAACGTCGCCTGATCGACAAGGCGTTCGAGCGGGTCGACAGCCTGGAGGAGATGTTCGCCTCGCGCTCGGGCGCCGGATGGCTGGAGCGTCTGGCCGCCGACCGCCTGTCCGCCGAGGCCGACGCCGTCCGCGATGCCTGGATGGCGGCCATGTACAACGGCGTCACCGTCAACCTCAGCCATCTGGCGGCGACCGTCATCCGGCGCCTGGCGGCGCGTGGCGAGACCTCCGTCGGACGTGTCGCCCTGGGGCGGCTGCTCTATCGCGCCCTCAAGGCCTTGCAGGTCCATCCGGCGGCCCACCTGCATCCCGGTCTGACCGAGCCGGACGCCTACGCCGATCTGATCGAAGGTCGGTCGGCGCCGCTGGAGGAGTTCCTCGCCACGGCGGAGGCGGCGGGCCTGGTCGCCCGCGAGGAGGGCGCCGTCCTGTTCACCGGCAAGCTGTGCGCCGACGCCGCCTTCGACGCCGTGCGCCTGGAGAACCCCATCGCCGTCTACGCCAACGAGGCGCGGCCGGTGGCGGCGGTCGGGCGGGCCGTGGACGTCGCCCTGGACGCCGCCGCGATGTCCCGGAAGGGAGGTGTCGAGCCGCCGCTGACGGCGGCCCTGTTCGACGACGAGGCGCGGGCGCACCGCCTCGGACTGGAACGCTACGACCAACCCCGCCATGCCGCCATCAACGACCAGGAAACGGCGACCCGCTCCGGCGCCCCCTATCTGCTGGAGCCTTCGGGCGCGTCCAGCGCCGCCGGCGGGACCGGCGGCGTGGGCGTCCTGGTGATTCATGGGTTCCTGGCCTCGCCCGCCGAGACGCGGGGCCTGGGCGGGCATCTGGCGGCGGCGGGGGCGCTGGTCATGGGCGTGCGGCTGGCCGGGCACGGAACCTCGCCGTGGGACCTGCGGGACCGGGCGTTCACCGACTGGCTGGACAGCGCCCGGCGCGGCTACCGGCTGTTGGCCGAGACCTGCGAGCGCATCGTGGTCGTCGGCTTTTCCGCCGGCGCTGACATCGCCCTGACCCTGGCCGCCGAGCGGCCCCGGGGGTTGGCGGGCGTCTGCGCGGTCTGCGCGCCGATCAAGTTCCGCGACCGCGACATGGTGTTCGTGCCGCTGGTGCACGGCCTCAACCGGCTGATGGCGTGGTGGCCGTCCCTCGAGGCCGGGGTCATGCCCTTTCGCCTGAACGACAGCGAGCATCCCGAGATCAACTACCGGCACATCCCGGTGCGCGGGGTCTACGAGCTGCGGCGTCTGGTCGCCCATACGCTGCGCCTGCTGCCGCTGGTGGAGGTCGCGGCCCTGGTCATCCAGGCCGACGGCGACCCGGTGGTGGACCCGGCGTCGGCCCGCCAGATCATGCGGCGGCTGGGCACGGCGCGAAAGGATCTGGTTTGGGTGCGGGCCGACCGTCACGGCATCGTCTACGAGAACATCGGCGGCACCCACGATCTGGTCGTCGACTTCGTCCGGCGGGTCGCGCCGCCGCCGCGGACCTGATCCGGACGTGGGCCGGGCCCGGGGTCGAGCGGACGCCGATTCGCCTCCCGCCAAGCCCTTGAATCGTGATGAAGACCGTCCGACGCGGGCTTCTGTCGTTTCCCGCGTCTATCAAGGCGTGTATCACTATCGTTCGTAAAGGGGCGACCATAACGCCCCGGGACCAAGAGACCGAGAGGCCAAGGGACCACGGGACCCAACGGGGGAGCGGGCTTTGCTGGATTTGCGCACGTTGGTGCTTGTGGGCGCCGCCTTGGCGCTGGTCGGGGCGGTCGTCCTGACGGCGGTGGCGCGCATTTCCCCCTATCGTGGCGTTTCGCATTGGGCGCTGGCGGCGACCTCCATCGCCACGGCCTTCCTGCTCATGGGGCTGCGTGGCCTGATTCCCGATTGGATTTCCATCGTCGTCGCCAACAGCCTGGCGCTCTGCGGGTGCCTGTTGACCTGGATGGGCATGCGGGCCTTCGCCTGTCAGCGTCCGGTCTCGTTCCTCTGGCCGGGGGCCGTGCTGGCCTTCTTCGTTCCGCTGCTGTGGGTGGTGGCCCACTTCGGCAGCCTGTCGGAGCGCACCGTGGTCATCCTGGCCTTCTGCGCCGTGCCGCTTTACGGCGCCGGGGTGGAACTGATGCGGCGCGGCGAGGACGAGCATCTGGTGACCCGCGTCCTGCTGACGGTGCTGGTCTTCGAGCACGCCACGGCCTTGCTGTTCCGCCTCATGCTGGAGCCTTTGGCCGACAAGAGTTCCATGTTCGCCGGGGGGCTGTTGCAGCAGCTCTATCTTCTGGAGACGGCGCTCTTTACCCCCGCCTTCAGCACCATCGCCGCCGCCCTGGTGGCCGAAAAGGCGCTGCGGGCGGTGGACACGCAGTCGCTGTTCGATACCGAGGCGGGGCACTTCAACGCCGCGGGCTTCGCCATGATGCTCGACAAGGAGTTGGCGCGCGGCCGGCGCGAGACCCTGCCGCTGGTGGCCCTGGTGGTGATCTTCGACGCCACCGTTCATGGAACGGCGGGCGGACCTTTGGGCGGTCCGGGTCTGCCGAGGCCGGTGGACCGGCGGTTTCATGCCCTGTGTCGGCAGATCCTGCGGGAAGAGGATACCCTGGGCCATCTCGCCGACGGGCGCTACGCCGTCATCCTGCCCAACACCCGCATGGAGGACGGCCTGCGCATCGCCCATCGGCTGCGAACGGCGGTGGCCGGAGGGTCGGCGCGTGGTGAGCCGGTGCGCACGGTCAGCGTCGGCGTCGCCGGGGCGATCTCCGGGGTGGCGGCGGGCGGCAACGTGCTGGCCGCCGCGGTCGAGGCGGCGGAACGGGCGGCGTCGGAGGGGGGGAACCTGGTCGAGCGGGCCTCCATGCCCGTCGACTTCGCCCGGGCCGGGCTGTGATATTTGAGTGTTCTCATATATGATCGCCGGGAGCGGACCGACCGCTCCGCGATGGCGTGTCGCGGTCGAGGCTGCTATACCGTCGGAGCGAGACGCGACCAAGGGCGGAAAGTGAGAGCGAGACGATGCGTATCCTGATCGGTGTGACGGCCCTGTGGGCCTTTTCCTTCAGTCTGATCGGCGTCTATCTGGCCGGGCAGGTGGACAGCTATTTCGCCGTCCTGGTCCGCGTCGTCCTGGCCGCCGCCGTCTTCGTGCCTTTTCTCGACTGGCGCCGGGCCGGAAAGGGGCTGGCGCTCGGCCTGATGGCCATTGGCGCGGTGCAGTTGGGGCTGATGTACATCTGCTTCTATCACGCCTTCCTGTTCCTCAGCGTGCCCGAGGTCCTGCTCTTCACCATCTTCACGCCGGTCTACGTGACGCTGATCTACGACATCCTGCACCGCCGGTTCTCGGTCGGCTTCCTGGCGACGGCGGGGCTGGCCGTCCTGGGCGCGGCGGTGATCCGCTATCAGGCGGTGTCCAGCGATTTCGTCCTGGGCTTCCTGCTGGTTCAGGGCGCCAACGTCTGCTTCGCGGTGGGGCAGGTGGCCTACAAGGTGGTCATGGAGCGGACCGCCTCGACCCTGCCCGGGCGCAACATCTTCGGTTTCTTCTTCCTGGGCGCGCTGGTGGTGGCGCTTCCGGCCTTCCTCGCCTTCGGGGACATGGGCCGCCTGCCGACCACGGCGACCCAATGGGGCGTCCTGGCGTGGCTGGGGGCGGTGGCCTCCGGCGCCGGATACTATCTGTGGAACAAGGGGGCGACCCAGGTGAACGCCGGGGCGCTGGCGATCATGAACAACGCCCTGATCCCGGCGGGTCTGATCGTCAATATCGTGATCTGGAACCGCGACGCGCCGCTGGATCGTCTGGCGCTGGGCGGCCTGATCATCGTCGCCTCGCTGGTCGTCAACCATGTCTGGGCGCGCCCGCGTCAGGTCGCCGTCGGCTCCTGACGCCGCCCAGAGCGCCGTCCTCCATCCCGCCGGAGCCTCGTCATGACCGACGGTCGCGTCACCTTCGCCGCCACCCAGACCGCCTGCTCCGATGACCCGGCGGCCAACCTGGACCGCGCCGAGTCCCTGGTGCGGGAGGCGGCGGGCCGGGGCGCCCAGGTCGTCCTGTTGCAGGAACTCTTCGAGACCCCCTATTTCTGCAAGGATCAG
>CAZFRK010000113.1:0-9043 GCA_964521375.1 uncultured Rhodobacterales bacterium | reverse complement strand
GATTCGTCCGGTCGCCTCTTTTCCCGGTCCTACGGGGAAAATGCTTAGGCGCTATTGTCCGAGGCAGTCGACCAAGGACCCCGCCAGGGACGTCAGCAAGGTGTCGTAAAGCGCCGGGCCCGGCTCGATCGTGGCGCCCAAGGGGTCAAGGACCCCTTTGCGGGCGCCCGTGTTCTCGATGATCGTATCGATGACCTTCGGTTCGAACTGCGGTTCGGCGAAGACGCAGCCCGCGCCGGTTTCGGTGATCTTGGCGCGCACCTCTTTCAAGCGCGCGGGCGTCGGCGTGCGGGCGTCGGACAGGGTCACCGAGCCGACGGCGGACAGGCCGAAGTGCTGTTCGAAATACTGATAGGCATCGTGAAAGACGATGTAGGGGCGGGATTTCACCGGGGCCAGGGTCTCGGCGACTCCGTTCTCCGTCGTCTCCAAATCCGCCAAGGCCCGCGCGGCGTTGGCGCGATAGGCTTCGGCATTGTCCGGGTCCACGGTCGCCAGGGTCCCGGCGATGGCCTTCACCCAGGCTTTCGCGTTGCTCGGATCGAGCCAAAGATGCGGGTCGACGCCGTCATGGTCATGAGCATCATGGTCGTGGTCGTGGTCGTGGTCGTGGTCGTGCTCATCATCATGGCTGTGCGCTTCCCAAGTCCCCCCTTCGCGGGTCGGTAGGACGGTGACACCGTCGACCTCCATCAACTCGACCACCTGGGCGTCCTTGGTCAGGGTCTCCAGGGGGTGTTCCAGGAACGGCTCGAGAGCCTCACCGACCCAAAACACGACGTCGGCCTCGTCCACCGCCGCGGCCTCCGAGGGGCGCAGGGAATAGTGGTGGGGCGAGGCGCCCGGCGGGACGATGAGGGTCGGTTCGCCGACTCCCGCCATGACCTTGGCGACGAGGGAATGAACCGGAGGGATACTGGCCGCCACCTTCGGTTCGGCCAAGGCGTGGGACACGCTCAGGGCGATGAAAGCGGCTCCGAGAGGCGTCGCTTTCACGAGGACCTTGGGGACGGAAGACAGCAACGGACGCATATGAGGCTCCTATGGGGTTGCACCGGCTTCCCTAGGCATAGTAGATACGTTATAACCTATCAAGTGTTATGTTGTAACGTGGTTAGGGTGGTAATGGGACAGAGCGGGATCGAGGGCAGGCTGACCGAGGCGGATGCCCGGTGCCGGCAGCACGGCAAGCGCCTGACGCAAGGACGACGACTGGCCTTGCGCATTCTTTTGGAGGCTGGGCGACCGCTGGGCGCCTACGCCATTCAACATGCCCTGGCGGAACGGGGCCGCATGGTGGCGCCCGCCATGGTCTATCGATGGATGGCGTTCCTCGTGGATGGCGGATTGGTCCATCGCCTTGAACGCCTAAACGCTTATATGGCCTGCACGCACCCGACACTCGGGCATGCCGCCCAGTTCCTAGTCTGCCAGGATTGCGGACACGTGACGGAGATTTCCGACGACCGTTTGGAGCGCATGGTCGGCAAGTTGGCCCAGGAGCGCGGATACGGGGTCGTCGGCGGTTCCGTGGAGATCATTGCCCGCTGTCCCGCCTGCCGAACGGTGGAAGGTTCGTGATGACGGACATTCTGATCGACGTGCGGAACGTCCACCTGCGACAGGGCCGCAGGGTTCTCGTCGAGGGGGTGACGCTGACACTGCGACGAGGCCGCGCCTTGACGGTGATCGGACCCAACGGTGGGGGCAAAACGACGCTGTTGCGGCTTCTCATCGGCGAGCGGACGCCGACCGAAGGGGTCATCCGGCGAACGGCGGGCGTGCGCATCGGTTACATGCCGCAGCGCCTGAACCTGGAGCCGACCCTGCCGTTGCTCGTCGATGATTTCCTGGCGCTTGGCGGCGGCACGCGGCGACAGGACCGGCGCGCGGTCCTGGACCGTGTGGGTATGCCGTGGCTGGCGTCGGCCTCCATGGCCGACTTGTCGGGAGGCGAACTTCAGCGCGCCTTGCTAGCCCGCGCCCTGCTCCGTCGGCCAGACCTCCTGTTGCTGGATGAGCCGACGCAGGCCCTGGATCAGAACGGCGAGGCGGATTTCTATGGGCTGATCCAGGAAGTGCGCCGGGAAACCGGCTGCGGCGTGCTGATGGTCAGTCACGATCTGCACGTGGTGATGGCGTCCTCGGATGAGGTGCTGTGCCTGAACGGCGGCGTCTGTTGCCATGGTGTCCCGGCCCAGGTGGCCGCCGATCCGTCTTATCAAGAACTGTTCGGGGATGGTAGCCGGGGCATGTTGGCCCTTTACCAGCATCATCATCACCACCGCCACGACTCTTCCCCCACATCCGCCTCCACGATTGGGGGCGCACGGGAGCGCGACGAAGCCTCGCTGTCGGACCGGGAGCAAACCGATGCTTGACGACTTCATGGTTCGGGCGGCCCTGGCCGGGACCGGTGTCGCCGTGATGGCGGGCCCTCTGGGGTGCTTCGTCGTATGGCGGCGCATGGCCTACTTCGGGGACGCCACGGCGCATGCCGCGCTGCTTGGTGTCGCGATGGGGTTGGCTCTTGATCTGCCCGTCATGCTGGGCGTCCTTTGTGTCGCCGCCGCAATGGCCGTCGCGACGACGGTCGCCAGTCTGCGCGGACGCTATGCCATGGATACGGTGCTCGGCGTATTCGCCCACGCGGCATTGGCCTTCGGCTTGGTGGCCATCGCCTTTCAAAAGGGCGTGCGCCTCGACCTCATGGGCTATCTGTTCGGCGACATTCTGGCCGTCGGGCGGCAGGATCTGGCGATGATCTGGGGGGCGGCGGGCTTGACGGTCGGCGGATTGGTCCTGGCCTGGCGACGACTACTCAATTCGACCATCAGCCCGGAACTGGCGGTGGCCGAAGGCGGATCACCGGCGGTTGATCGTCTGTTCCTGTCCCTGGCGTTGGCCCTGCTGGTGGCCGTCGCCATGAAGATCGTCGGTGTCCTGCTGATCACCGCCATGTTGATCATTCCGGCGGCGGCGGCCCGCCCAGTCAGCCGTCGCCCCTGGCAAATGGCGGTCGGGGCAGCGCTTCTCGGCGGAGCGTCGGCCTTGGGTGGTCTGGAGGCGTCGCTGCGCCTTGATACGCCGAGCGGGCCGACGATCGCCGCCACCACCTTTCTACTGTTCGTTCTGGTCAATATGGGCGCGGCCCTGACTCGTCTCGGACGGGAGGCGTCGCGATGAGCGTTGAAACCGTTCCCAGCCTGGACGACGCCCACGCCATTCGGGCACGGAACACGCGCATGGTGATCTGGCCGCGCGAGCGACCACCGTTCATCGCCGACTGGCTCGATGGTCTGTCGCCCGACCGCTTTCCGCGGGGGCGCTTTCTCGTGACGCCGGAAAGCATCCGCCCGGCGATGCTCGAGGCGGCGTCAGGACGGGCGTCCGAGGACGTCAACCTGGCTTGGTTGATCGATGACGTGGCCTACCTGACACAGGTATTCTCCCGGGTCCTCGGCGGTCGGGAGGTGGATGTGCGCTTGGAGGTGATCCGAGGCGATGCCTGTTGGCGGTTCCACTACGACCATGTGCCGTTCCGTCTTGTGACGACCTATCGCGGGCCGGGCACGCAGTGGGTCCATGGCGGTTTGGCGGAGGAGGCCCTGTCCCGCCAGAAGGAATTCACCGGACCGCTGAACACGCTGGCGACCGGGCACGTGGCCTTGTTCAAGGGTGCACGGTCGTCTAGTGGTGGCGTGGTTCATCGCTCTCCTCCCTTGAGGGGACGGGCCGACACGCGCCTGTTTCTCTGCCTTAACGCCCTGTCGGAGGTCTCCCCGCCCTTGTACCAGCCCCAAGCGGGCGACCGGCCCATGACCCTGGCCGGCTGACGAGAAAGGACCATCTCGCCGGGTTCGGGACAGGGTGAAAGCCCGGTCGCGACAGAGACGGGGCGGCGCGCTATGATGCCCCGAACGACTCTGAACAATGATCATATGGGGAGCCTGGAATGTCCTCCGACACTGGTGTGATGGATGTGCCGCTCGACGTGCGGCGGCAGGGGCCGGTGCTGGTCTTGACCATGCACGATCCGGCGACCAAGAACGCCCTTCAGCCGGGGGTCTACGAAGGCGGCCTGACGGCCCTGGACCAAGTGAAGGCCGATCCGTCCGTGCGCGCCGTCATCCTGACCGGCGCCGACGGCGCCTTCTGCTCGGGCGGCGACCTGCGACGCATCAGCCGGGGCGACATCGGTGGCGGGCGGGCCAGCATCGACGCCTTTCATGCCTTCATCCAGGCCATGCGGACCGTCCCGGTGCCGGTCATCGCCGCCGTCGAAGGCCCCGCCGCCGGGGCCGGGTTCTCCATGGCCGCCGCCTGCGACCTGATCGTCGCCGCCGAGGACGCGCGCTTCGTCATGGCCTACGTCCGGGTGGGCCTGAATCCCGACGGCGGCGCCTCGTCGCTGCTCAGCCGGGGGGTGCCGCATCAGACGGTGGCGGAGATCCTCTTCGACGGCGACGTGGTGCCGGTGGCACGCCTGCACGCCCTGGGCCTCGTCAATCGCGTCGTGCCGTCGGGCACCGCCCTGGAAGCGGCGCTCACCTGGGCCGAACGCCTGGCGAAGGGGCCGCGCGCCGCCCTTGGCCGCGCCAAGCGCCTGCTGGAAGAGGCGCGACGCAATCCGTTGGCCGACCACCTGGACCTGGAGGCGGACCTGTTCCTGGAGGCCACCCGCCATCCCGAGGCCCGCGAAGGCATGACGGCGTTCCTGGAGAAGCGGGCGCCGGACTATTCGAGCTATTGAGCTTCGGCGGGCCGCCCTTGGGCGTTTTCGTCCAGTCCGCGCTGCGGCTAGCATTCGTCGGGTAACGTCGGTCGGGGATGACAATGTTCCGCAAGTACCGCTATCTGATGGCCCTGGCGCGGGAACGTCATTTCGGGCGGGCGGCGGCGGCGTGCCATGTGTCCCAGCCGACCTTGTCCAACGCCATCCGCCAGCTCGAGGAAGAGTTGGGCGTGCCGATCGTCGAGCGTGGTCAGCGGTTCCAGGGCTTCACCCCGCAGGGACAGGCCGTCCTCAAGCATGCCCGCCGCATCCTGGCCGCCCAGGCGGAAATGGACCAGGAACTTCAGGTCGGCGGCGATGCCCTGTCGGGGCGTCTGCGCCTGGGGGTCATCCCCACCGCCCTGCCGTCGGCGGCCCATCTGGTCGGCCCCTTCGCGGAACGCTTTCCCAGCGTCCAGACCATCCTGACGTCGGAGAGTTCGCGGGGCATACAGCGCGGCCTGGACGAGTTCGAACTGGACGTCGGCATCACCTATCTGGACAACGAGCCCCTGGCCAATGTCCGCATGATGCCGCTTTACTCGGAACGCTACTTCCTGCTGGCCAAGCGGACCCCTGAACTGGAGGGGCGCGCCTCCTTCACCTGGGCCGAGGCGGCGGACTTCAACCTCTGCCTGCTGACCCCGGACATGCAGAATCGCCGCATCGCCGAGGCGGCCTTCCGCATGGCCGACCGCGTGGCGGCGCCGACCATGGAAACCAACTCCATCATGACGCTTTTCACCATGGCCCGCCTAGGGCCGTGGGCGAGCATCGTGCCCGGCCAGATGCTGACCGTCGTCACCGCCGCCTGCGATCTGATCGCCTTGCCCCTGACCGGGCCGGACGTGACCTATGTGGTCGGGCTGGTCTACGCCGACCGCGATCCTACGCCGCCGCTGGTGCGGGCGCTCCTGGCGACGGCGGCGGAGCAGCGGGTCAACGCCCGCATCGTCGACTACACCCAGGACGCCTTGGGGCGGCACGGTCTAACCTGACCTGACCGTCTAGAGACGAAGTGCGCGCCTGTTGATAGCTTTTCGCTATCGCCGAATGGAAAAATCAAATTTGAAAACCACCGTCTTCCCGGCGAGGCTGATTTTCAATCCTTATCGTGCCTCGGGGCCGCCCTGGGATGCGCGGTCGGGCAAGAATAGTCGGACGGGAGGACGGTATGCCTACAGTCTCGCCCTGGTCGATGGATCAGGCGGAAACCATCGTCGATCGCCATAGCGGTACACGCGGCGCCCTGCTGCCCATCCTGCATGCCTTGCAGGAAACTTTCGGCTATATCGACGACGCGGCCATTCCCCTGATGGCCCGGAAGCTGAATCTGTCGCGGGCCGAGGTCCATGGCGTGGTCAGCTTCTATCAGGACTTTCGCCGCACCCGTCCAGGTCACTACATCCTGAAGGTTTGCCGCGCCGAAGCCTGTCAGGCGCTTGGCGGGCGTGCCCTGGTCGATCATCTGCGTGACCACCTGAAGGTGGATTTCGGGCAGACCACGGCGGACGGCGCCTTCACCCTGGAAGAGGTGTTCTGCCTGGGGAATTGCGGCCTCGGCCCCTCCATCATGATCGACGACACGCTGCATGGGCGGGTCGACGGCGCGCGCTTCGACGCCCTGGTGGCCGACCGCCGCCGCGCCTTGCCGGGAGAGGTGGCATGACCGGAACCCCGACCTATCAGCACACCCTTTATCTGTCCCGGGACGCCGCCTCGCTGTCCATGGGCGCCGACGCGGTGGCCGACGCCCTGACCGAGGAAGCGGCACGCCGGGGCATCGGTCTGCGTGTCGTACGCACCGGCGGCCGCGGCATGCTGTGGCTGGAGCCGCTGGTCGAGGTTGAGACCAAGGCCGGACGTATCGCCTACGGGCCGGTGACGCCAAGTGACGTGGCCGACCTGTTCGACGCCGGATTGCTCGACGGCGGCGTCCACCCCCTGCGCCAGGGACCGACCGAGGACATCTTTTTCCTCAAGCATCAGACCCGCCTGACCTTCGCCCGCTGCGGCGTCATCGACCCGCTGTCGGTGGAGGACTACCGGGTCCATGGCGGTTTCAAGGGCCTGGAAAGGGCCTTGACGATGGAGCCCGCCGGCATTTGCGCCGAAGTCACGGACTCCGGTCTGCGCGGGCGCGGTGGCGCCGGGTTCCCGACCGGCATCAAGTGGAAGACGGTCCTGGACGCGGTGGGGGACGAGAAGTACATCTGCTGCAACGCCGATGAGGGCGACAGCGGCACCTTCGCCGACCGCATGATCATGGAAGGCGACCCGTTCCTGCTCATCGAAGGCATGACCATCGCCGCCCTGGCCGTCGGCGCGCGCCACGGCTACATCTACCTGCGGTCAGAATATCCGCACGCCGCCGAGACCCTGAAGGCCGCCATCACCGCCGCCTACGCCGAAGGCTGGCTGGGGCGGGGCATTCACGGCACCGACCACGCCTTCGACCTGGAGCTGCGCGTCGGCGCGGGCGCCTACGTCTGCGGCGAGGAAACGGCCATGCTGGAGAGCCTGGAGGGCAAGCGCGGACTGGTGCGCGCCAAGCCGCCCTTGCCCGCGCACGAAGGGCTGTTCGGCAAGCCGACGGTGGTCAACAACGTCCTGTCGCTTTGCGCGGTGCCGACCATCCTGGCCGAAGGCGCCGCCTTCTACCGCGATTTCGGGGTTGGTCGGTCGCGCGGCACCCAGCCGTTCCAGTTGGCGGGCAATATCCGCTATCCGGGTCTTTTCGAGACCGGGTTCGGCATTACGTTGCATGACCTTATCTATCGCTTCGGGGGTGGAACGCTGTCTGGACGACCGGTGCGTGCGGCTCAGGTCGGCGGGCCTCTCGGCTCCTACCTGCCGGAAAGCCTGTTCCATTTGCCCAAGGATTATGAAGTCTTCACCCAGCATGAGGCCATCGTCGGCCACGGCGGCGTCGTCGTCTTCGACGATACCGTCGACATGGCCGAACAGGCCCGCTTCGCCATGGAGTTCTGCGCCATCGAGAGCTGCGGCAAGTGCACGCCCTGCCGCATCGGATCGACCCGCGGCGTCGAGGTTCTGGACCGCGTCGTCTCGGGAACCGCGAAGCCGGGCGACCGGGCCTTGCTCGACGATCTTTGCGCCGTCATGACCGACGGCTCGCTCTGCGCCATGGGCGGCCTGACGCCGCTGCCGGTGCGCAGCGCCATGACCCACTTTCCGGAAGATTTTGAAGGGACCGCGGCATGAGCATCCCGCGCGAGACCGACTACGGAACCCCGGCCAAGCCCGGCGCGGCGACCGTCAGCGTGACCATCGACGGTGTTTCGGTGACGGTGCCGGAAGGGACGTCCGTCATGCGCGCCGCCGCCGAGGCGGGCATTTCCATTCCCAAGCTGTGCGCCACCGACAGCCTGGAGCCGTTCGGCTCCTGCCGCCTGTGCCTGGTGCAGATCGAAGGGCGGCGCGGAACGCCCGCGTCCTGCACCACGCCGGTGGCCGAAGGCATGGTGGTCTGCACCCAGAACGACCGCCTGGCCGCGCTGCGCAGGGGCGTCATGGAGCTTTACATCTCCGACCATCCGCTGGATTGCCTGACCTGTTCGGCCAACGGTGACTGCGAGCTTCAGGACATGGCCGGGCAGGTGGGGCTGCGCGAAGTCCGCTACGGCATGGACGGGGCCAATCACCTGGAGGCGGAGAAAGACACCTCCAACCCCTATTTCACCTTCGATGCCTCCAAATGCATCGTCTGTTCCCGTTGCGTGCGGGCCTGCGAGGAGACCCAGGGGACCTTCGCCCTGACCATCGACGGTCGCGGCTTCGCCTCCAAGGTCGCCGCCGGGGCCGATGAAGGCTTCTTCGGGTCCGAATGTGTGTCCTGCGGCGCCTGCGTCCAGGCGTGCCCGACCGCGACCCTGATGGAAAACAGCATCATCGAGCAGGGGCAGGCCGAACGCTCCGTCATCACCACTTGCGCCTATTGCGGCGTCGGCTGCTCCTTCAAGGCGGAAATGCAGGGCGAGCGCGTGGTCCGCATGACGCCCTACAAGGACGGCGGCGCCAATGAGGGCCATGCCTGCGTCAAGGGCCGCTTCGCCTGGGGCTACGCGACCCATGCCGACCGCATCACCACGCCCATGATCCGCGACGCCATCACCGACCCGTGGCGGGAAGTGTCGTGGGATGAGGCCATTTCCTTCGCCGCCGACCGCCTGAAGAGCATCCAGGCCACCTACGGCAAGGGGGCCATCGGCGGCATCACCTCCTCGCGCTGCACCAACGAGGAAGTCT
>CAZFRK010000112.1:0-9045 GCA_964521375.1 uncultured Rhodobacterales bacterium | reverse complement strand
CTGGGCGCGCGCCTCGGCGAGTCGCGCCTCGGCCTGGGCGGCGCGCGCCCTGGCCCCGTCCAGGGCCGCCTCCGCGGCGTCCGCCTTCAGGGTGAAGAGCGGCGCCCCGGCGGCGACGGTCTGGCCGTCGGTCACCAGAACCGTCGCCAGACGCCCCGGCACCTCGGCGGCGACGTCGATCAGGTCGGCCTCCAACTGGCCCGGCAGGACGCCGTCCTCCGCCGCCTCGTCGCACCCCGCCGGCGACAGCGTCAGCGAGAGCACCAACGCCAGGGCGAGTGGAAGCGGGAGCGGGGCCGGAGGTGTCACCGCGCGGGACGTCCACCTGAACAGGGACCGTGGCATCGGAGGGTCTCCTTCGCCCTTGAAAATGACCGACCAGTCAGTCATATTTTTGATCCGTCGCCGCGCCTTGGCAAGGCCCAATCATCGCCAAGCGGCCCGAGGCGCCCCCGCGGCACGGATCGGCTTCAGGAGGTCGTCATGGCCAAGCCCCCCGTCAAACGTCGGCGCCCGGCGCCGGAAGACCGCCGCGCGGCCATCGTCGAGGCCGCCTTCGCGGTTTTCCGGGACTCGGGCTTCACCGCCGCGCGGATGGAAGACGTGGCGCGCCGGGCCGGGGTCGCCAAGGGTACGGTCTACCTCTACTTCACCGACAAGCAGGCCCTGTTCGAAGCCGTCATCGGCGCCATGATCCTGCCCCGCGTCGACCATGTGGAGGCCGTCGTCCAGGCGGCGGCCGTCCCGGCGGAAGAGCGGCTGCGCGGTCTGATCCGCTTCGTCTACGATCAGTTGGTGGATTCGGAACGGCGCGAGGTGGTGCGCATGGTGATCGCCGAATCGGCCCGCTTTCCGGCCATCGCCGCCTTCTATCACCGCGAGGTGATCGTCCGCGCCCGCGCCGCCCTGACCGCGCTGGTCGCCCAAGGCATCGCCGAGGGCACCTTCGCCGACGGCCCCGTCGCCCGCCAACCGATCATCCTGATCGGCCCGGCCTTGATGGCGATGACTTGGCGGTTGGTCTTCGAACCGATCGAGGCACTGGACCGCGCGGCCTTCCTGGAGGCGCACGAGGCGCTGATCCTGCACGGCCTCATGAAGGCCCCGGCAGCCACCTGACAGGAGCACCCCGGTCGCCCGGCGCCTCAGCCGCCGGGCTTGGCGGCGCGGCGGCGATGCAGTTCCAGGCCGATCTCGTCCAGGCTCTGCTGTTCCTTGTGGTCGCGCTCGGCGCGCTCCCGCGTGTCGCGGCTTTCCTGGGCGATCTCGAAGGTCTTCAACTCCTTGAAACTCTCGCGCACCTCGTCCTGCGCCTGTTCGACGCGGCGCCGCGTTTCCGCCAAGGCGGCGGCGATCTGGTCGCGGCGTTGATGGGCGCGCGCCACATAGAGGCCGTAGCCAAGCCCGGCCCCGCGCGAATCGGCGGCGGCGATAGCCGCTTCCTCCCGCATCTGACGCTCCAGCATCTCGCGCGCCTGGATCAGGTAGTCCTCCTGACGCAGCAGCTCGCCCAGCGCCCGCCGCTTCTCGTCGACGATATGCTTGCGATAGCGGATGACCCCGTCGAGATCGCGCGCCATGGCCTATCAGGCCCCCGCCGCCGTCGCCGCGGCGGCCTCGCCGTCCCCGTAGGACGCGCCGATGGCCTCGGCCAGTTGGGCGTAGCCGGTCTCCAAGTCGGTCGGCTCGTCCTTGGCCTGATGGAGGAAGGCCTCGATACGCGGATAGATGCTCACCGCCTCGTCCACCTCCGGGTTCGACCCGGCGCGATAGGCGCCCAGGCGGATCAGTTCGCTCATGTCCTCGTAGGTCGAGATCAGGCGCTTGGCCTGGGCGATCAGCCCGTTCTGGGCGGCCGTGTTGCAACCCGGCATGGTTCGCGACACCGACCGCAGCACGTTGACCGACGGATAGCGCCCACGCTCGGCGATGGCGCGGTCCAGCACGATATGGCCGTCCAGGATGCCGCGCACGGCGTCGGAGACCGGCTCGTTGTGGTCATCGCCTTCGACCAGGACGGTGAACAGGCCGGTGATGTTGCCCGACCCGCGCGGCCCCGGTCCGGCGCGCTCCAGCAACTTCGGCAATTCGGCGAAGACGGTGGGCGTATAGCCCTTGCTGGCCGGAGGTTCCCCCGCCGACAGGCTGATTTCGCGCTGCGCCATGGCGAAGCGGGTGACGCTGTCCATCAGGCAGAGGACGTTCTTGCCCTGGTCGCGGAAATATTCGGCCACCGCCAGGGTCATATAGGCGGCCTGACGACGCACCAGGGGCGGCTCGTCGGAGGTGGCGACGATCACCACGGAGCGGGCCTGCCCCTCCGGCCCCAGGTCGTCCTCGATGAATTCGCGGGCCTCGCGGCCACGTTCGCCGACCAGCCCCAGGACGATCACGTCGGCGTCCGAATAGCGGGCCATCATGGACAGGAGCGAGCTTTTGCCGACGCCCGACCCGGCGAAGATGCCCATGCGCTGGCCCTTGCAGCAGGTGGCGAAGGCGTTCAGGGACCGCACGCCCAGATCCAGCTTGCCGCCGACGCGCTGGCGAACGTGGGCCGACGGCGGCGCGTTGCGGATGGGATAGGCGCGCGCGCCCAGCGGCAGCGGCCCACCGTCGTCCACCGGTCGCCCCATGGCGTCGACGACACGGCCCAGCCAGCCGTCGTGCGGATGGACCGCCGGGGCGTCGCGGGATACCTCGGCCTGACAGCCCAGGCCGATGCCGTCCAGCGTTCCGAAGGGCATGACCAGGGCCCGGCCTTCGCGAAAGCCGACGATTTCACACGGGATCACGCGGTCGCCCCGCCCCGTGATATCGACCCGGTCGCCGACCGACACGGCGGTCTGAACGCCCGCCACCTCGACCAGCAGGCCCTGCACGGCGGCCACGCGCCCGAACACGCGATGATCGGGAAGACGGGACAGTTCATTGAGAAAGGTGTCGATACGCGCCGTCACATCAACCGCCGGTCTGGGGAGCGCCTGGGAGTCCGGGGCATGGGTCCGATGACCCATATCCGGCGCGGACCTTGCCAGTCCGACTCAATCACCGTATGGTTAAACGAGGGTTAATCCCCTGGTGGGGTAGGAATTTTCCATGCGAGTCCTCGTCGTCGAAGACGATCCCGCGACGCGTCAGAGTATCGAGCTCATGCTCCGCAAGGAGCAATGGGTGGTCGATTCCACGAATCTGGGTGAAGACGGCCTGGAAATTGGCCGTCTGTACGACTACGACATCATCATCGTCGATCTGATGCTGCCCGACATGGACGGCTTCGACGTGATCCGGGGCCTTCGGGATTCGCGCGTCGAAACGCCGGTCATGATCTTGTCGGGCCTGACGGAAAGCGACCGCAAGGTGCGCGGCCTGGGCGTCGGGGCCGACGATTACCTGACCAAGCCCTTCGACCGGGCCGAACTGGTCGCCCGCATCCAGGCCATCGTCCGCCGCTCCAAGGGCCACGCCCAGCCGACCGTCTCGGTGGGCCGCCTGGAGGTCAACCTGGAAGCCCGCACCGCCACCATCGACGGCGCGCCGCTGCATCTGACCGGCAAGGAATACGGCATCCTCGAACTGCTCGCCATGCGCAAGGGCACGACCCTGACCAAGGAGCAGTTCCTGAACCACCTGTACGGCGGCATCGACGAGCCGGAATTGAAGATCATCGACGTCTTCATCTGCAAGCTGCGCAAGAAGCTGACCACGGCGTCGGGCGGCGACAACTACATCGAGACCGTGTGGGGACGCGGCTACGTGCTGCGCGACCCCGCCGCCCTGATCGACACCCGCAAGGCCGCCAACCGCTGAGGTCGCGCGCCGTCGAAGGGCGGGACGCCCTCTCGGGTGGCCCTTCCGCCGGGACGGACCCTCCTCAGGCCGACAGGCGAATGGGCGGCTTGCGCGTCAGGGCCAGTTCCAACTGCCGCGTCAGGATGTCGGAGGCCACCGGCTTCAGCAGGAAGCCGTCCACGCCGTCGCGCCAGGCCGCTTCCTCGGTCTCCGGGTCCCATTGCGAGGTCAGCATGACGACCGGCAGGCGGCTGTCGCGCCCGGCGACGCGGCGCAGGGCGCGCGTCAGGGCGATGCCGTCCATGGGCACCATGATGAGGTCGGTGACCACCGCGTCGACGGACTCGCGATCGACGATCTCCAGCGCCTGAAGGCCGTCGGCGGCGACGAAGACCTCTCCGGCGCCCGCCGACCGCAGCATGCCGGAGATGACCTGCCGCATGGCACGGCTGTCATCGACCACCAGGAAGGTTTTTCCCGCCAGGGCGCTCACGGCGTCCTCCTTCGCGCTTGGGACTCTTTCGGACCCGGACCTTGCTCCGGTTGCGTCCCTTTCATACGCTCGCCCACGCGGCGTGCCATTTCCGAAAGAGTATGCCGCGGCGTGAAAAGGTATCGTCGACCTCAACGTAAGGAGGCAAGCTCCCGGCGGACGACCGACGACGCGCCCGTCGCGACCAGGGCATCCTGGGCGGCGACAAGCTGCAATTCCCGTGTTCCCGCCGCCAGGGTCGCCCGCAGGACGGCATGCAGGCCGGACATGGCCCGCGTCAGGGCGACGTCGGGCGTCGCCCCTGCCAGCAGATGGCCCAGAACCAAGGCGGCGAGCGTATCGCCGGCGCCGTTGGGCGGCGTGGCGAAGGACAGACGGGGCGCTTCCACCCGCCAAGCGGCGTCCCGCGTCACCGCCAGGCAGGCGACCACCTCGGGCGCGCTCCCCGGCAGGCTGGTGACGACCACCACCCGCGGCCCGCGATCCAGAAGGCGGCGGGCCGCCGTCACCGCCTGCGCCCCGTCGGCCACCGGCAAGCCGGTCAGCAGGGCCAGTTCGAAGCGGTTGGGCGTCAGGACGGTGGCGCGCGGCACCAGATGGTCGCGAAAAAAGGCCGGGATCTCCGGCGCCGCGTAGAGGCGTTCCGCGCCGTCGGGCGTGTCGTCGCCCATCACCGGGTCGCAGACGTACAGGGTGTCGGGTCCGGCGCGGTCGAGCGCCCACAGCACCGCCGCGCCGACCTCGGCCCGGCCCAGCCAACCGGTCAGGACGCCGTCCAGTCCGGCCAGGACGCCGCGCGCCTCCAGGCCACGGAGGACGGCGCGCACATGATCGCCGTCGAAGACCTCGCCTTCGACGCCCGGATAGCCGGTATGGTTGGACAGTTGGCAGGTGTGCACCGGCCACACCTCGACACCCAGGCGCTGCAAGGGAAAGACCGCCGTCGCGTTGCCCACGTGGCCATAGGCCACATGGCTTTGCACGGACAGCACTTGGCGGGGAAGCGGCGGCGTCGGTGGCGGCGGCGTCGGATTGGCGGGCGTCATGGGCATCCTCTTCGGCACGTCGGCGCAGTCTACGCCACCGGCGCCCCAGGTACAGGGTGATCTCTTGCCCCAGGGCGGCGATTTGGGGTATGCCGCACTTGCGAAATCTTGTAATGATGTTGCGCCGACCTGGCTCCGCCGGTTCCACATCTTACCATCAGGCACTCACCCTGGGAGGAAACACGCGATGGCGACCACCGCCCGTCCCCGCCGCTCCATGCTTTACATGCCGGGTTCCAACACCCGCGCCCTCGAAAAGGCCAAGGGTCTGGCCGCCGACGCCCTGATCCTGGATCTGGAGGACGCCGTCGCCCCGGACGCCAAGGAAGAGGCGCGCGCCAACGTTTGCGCCGCCGCCGGGGGCTACGGCAAGCGCGAGGTGCTAATCCGCGTCAACGGCCTGGGCACCGCCTGGGGACAGGCCGACATCGCCGCCGCCGCCAAGTCCGAGGCCCACGGCATCCTGATCCCCAAGGTCGAGAGCGCCGACATGGTGCGTCAGGTGGAAGCCATCATGGACGCCGCCGGGGCGACCGCCTCCATGGCCATCTGGTGCATGATCGAAACGCCCATGGGCGTCCTGAAGGTGCAGGAAATCGCCGCCGCCAGCCCACGCCTCGGCGGCTTCGTCATGGGCACCTCCGATCTTGCCAAGGACATGCGCTGCCTGCACACCACGCTGCGCCTGCCCTTCATGGCCGCCTTCAACATGTCCGTCATGGCCGCCCGCGCCTATGGTCTGGCGGTGCTGGACGGCGTCTACCTGGACCTGTCCGACGACGAGGGGTTCAAGGCGTCCTGCCTACAGGGCCGAGAACTGGGCTTCGACGGCAAGACCCTGATCCACCCCAAGACCATCGGCATGGCCAACGCCGCCTTCGGCCCGACCGAAAAGGAAGTGGAATGGTCGAAGACCATCATCCAGGCCCATGAGGACGCCCTGAAGGAGGGCAAGGGCGTGGTCGTCGTCGACGGCAAGCTGATCGAGAACCTGCACGTGGTGACGGCCAAGGAACTGGTCGCCCAGGCGGAAGCGATCAAGGATCTGGAAGCGGCACAGGGATAAGGCGCCTAATCCGGCGCCACCAATCTCCCGCGCGCCCCGACCCTACGCACGATGGCCCGCGCGCCCGACGACTGAGGGACAGGAAAATGACCACCACCAAGACCAACCCCGGCAACTACTTCGAGGACTTCTCCGTCGGCCAGGAGATCGTCCACGCCACCCCGCGCACCGTGACGGAAGGCGACATCGCCCTCTACACGGCGCTCTACGGCACCCGCTTCGCGCTGAATTCCTCGGCCCAGTTCGCCATGGACCTGGGGTTCGAGGACGCGCCGGTCGACGACCTGCTGGCCTTCCATCTGGTGTTCGGCAAGTCGGTGCCCGACATCTCGCTCAACGCCGTCGCCAACCTGGGCTACGCCGCCGGGCGCTTCGGCGTGCCGCTCTACGCGGGCGACACCGTGACCACCGTCTCGCGCGTCATCGGCCTGAAGGAGAATTCCAACGGCAAGACCGGCGTCGTCCACGTCAATTCGACGGGCGTCAACCAGCGCGGCGAAATGGTCTGCGACTACGTGCGCTGGGTCATGGTCAACAAGAAGGACCCCGCCAACCCCGCCCCCGAGGCGGTGACGCCGGATCTGCCGTCGGCGGTGGAGGCCTCGGCCTTCCGCGTTCCCGTCGGCCTGCACCTTGATCACTACGACACCCAGCTCGCCGGGCAGAGCCACCTGTGGGACGACTACGCGGCGGGCGAAAAGATCGACCATGTGGACGGCTTCACCATCGAGGAAGCCGAACACCAGATGGCGACCCGCCTCTACCAGAACACCGCCAAGGTCCATTTCAACCAGTTCGAACAGGCCAAGGGCCGCTTCGGCAAGCGCCTGATCTACGGCGGCCATATCATTTCCCTGGCCCGGTCGCTGTCGTTCAACGGCCTCGCCAACGCCTTCAAGATGGTGGCCATCAACGGCGGCACGCACTGCAACCCGACCTTCGCCGGGGACACCATCCACGCCTGGACCGAGGTCCTGGAAACCATCGAATTGCCCGAACGCCACGACCTGGGCGCGCTGCGCCTGCGCACCGTGGCGACCAAGGACCTGCCCTGTGCCGCCTTCCCCTACAAGGGCGACGACGGCAAGTACCTGCCCAACGTGGTGCTGGACTTCGACTACACCGTGCTGATGCCGCGCCGGGAAAGCTGAGCGCGCCGGAACGTGGGATCGGCGACTCGTCCGTCACGGACCGGACGCCGATCCCGCCCCGACGCCGCCGCGGTCGCGGTCGCGGTCGCGACGCAATGCCCCAGGCGGCCCGTCGCGCGATCCCACCCACCCGGACCTTCGGGCGGGCGGGGTTTTGTCATCGCGGCGGGCACGCAATCCCGACAAAAAAGGTCTTCCGAAGCCTCGTCGGTGTTTCTACAATCAATTGATTTTGGTGGGCAATTCAGAGAAAGCTCACCTTTCCGCGACGAGAGCCACCCCTTTGGGTGGGTCAAAAGCCATCCGAGGGTGTGGGGACTTGACGTTGACAAGTGAGGGGTTGACCAGCTAAACCCTGTGCCGCACCGCCACATTTTGGACCGTTCCCGCGCGGATGGGCGCGCGCCGGGCTAACCGGCGACCCGCGTGGGGGAACACCGTCGAAGAGGCTTCCGCCATGAATTCCAATTCCCGGCCCCTTTCCCCGCACCTGCAGGTGTATCGGTTCAAGCTGCACATGACGATGTCGATCACTCATCGCATCACCGGCGTCGGACTGGTCATCGGCACCCTGCTCGTCCTTTACTGGCTGGCCGCCGCCGCGCACGGCCCGGAAGCCTACGAGACGGCGTCCGCCTTCCTGGGCTCCTGGTTCGGCTACCTGCTGATCTTCTGCTGGTCCGTGGCCCTGTTCTATCACCTGTGCAACGGCGTCCGGCATCTGATCTGGGACGCCGGAAACCTTTTCGAGATCGAGCAGATCCGGAAGTCGGGCATCGTCGTCCTGGCCGCCACGGCCATCCTGACGGTGCTCGCCTGGGTCCTCGGCCTTAGCATCTGACCGAGGGGGCTTAGACCAATGACCATGCGTTCTCCGCTTGGCCGCGTGCGCGGCCTCGGTTCCGCGAAGGAAGGCCTCGGCCACTGGTGGCAGCAGCGCCTGACGGCCATCGCGCTGGTTCCGCTGGTGCTGTGGTTCGTCGTGTCCGTCATCGCCAACGTCGGCGCCGACTACGCCACCATGCGCGAATGGCTGGGCGTGCCCGGCAACGCGACGCTGCTGATCCTGCTGATCGTCGCCGTCTTCCACCACGCCCAGCTGGGCATCCAGGTCGTCATCGAGGACTACGTCCACGATCCCGTCTGGTCCCCGGTTGCCATCATCGCCACCAAGCTGCTGGCCGTCGCCCTCGGCGTCTACGGCGTGGTGTCGGTCCTTTTCGTTGCCATCGGAGGCTGAGTTCATGGCGGCTTACGATTTCACCGACCACACCTACGACGTGGTTGTCGTCGGCGCCGGCGGCGCCGGTCTGCGCGCGACCTTCGGCATGGTCGCCGCCGGACTGAAGACCGCTTGCGTGACCAAGGTCTTCCCGACCCGCTCCCACACCGTGGCCGCCCAGGGCGGCATCGGCGCCGCGCTCGGCAACATGGCCGAGGACAAGTGGCAGTGGCACATGTACGACACCGTCAAGGGCTCCGACTGGCTCGGCGACCAGG
>CAZFRK010000111.1:0-9058 GCA_964521375.1 uncultured Rhodobacterales bacterium | reverse complement strand
CGCTGGCCTCCCACGGCCTGATGCACATGGTCATCACCAACGCCTGGAAGGGCGATCCCTACCCCATCGACACGCTGTTCATGTACATGGCCAACATGTCGTGGAACAGCACCATGAACACCAAGGGTGTCATGGAGATGCTGACCGACAAGGCCGCCGACGGCTCCTACAAGATCCCGCGCATCATCTATTCCGACGCCTACGCCTCGGAGATGGTGGCCTATTCGGATCTGGTGCTGCCCGACACGACCTATCTGGAACGGTGGGACTGCATCAGCCTGCTCGACCGACCGATCTGCGAGGCCGACGGTCCCGCCGACGCCATCCGCCAGCCGATCGTCGAGCCGGACCGCGACGTGCGCAACTTCCAGAGCGTGATCCTGGATCTGGGCGCCCGCCTGGGCCTGCCGGGCATGACCAACGCCGACGGAAGCCCCAAGTTTCCCGGCGGCTACGCCGACTATATCGCCAACCATGAACGAGCGCCGGGCATCGGCCCCTTGGCCGGGTGGCGCGGCAAGGACGGCGAGAGTCACGGTCGGGGCGAGCCCAATCCCAACCAGCTTCAGAAGTACATCGACAACGAATGCTTCTGGCAGGATCACCTGAAGCCCAGCCAGAAGTACCTCAAGTTCGCCAACAAGGAGTATCTGGACTACGCGGTCCACATGGGCTTCATCGGCCATGCCGACCAGATCGTCCTGCAACTCTACTCCGAGCCGTTGCAGAAGTTCCGCCTCGCCGCCGAAGGCCACGGCGACATCCAGCCGCCCGACCAGCATCGCGAGCGGGTGAAGACCTATTTCGACCCGCTGCCCATCTGGTACGTGCCGCTGGAAGAGACGGCCATCGACCGGGACGCCTATCCGCTGCACGCCCTGACCCAACGGCCCATGTACATGTACCATTCCTGGGGCAGTCAGAACGCCTGGCTGCGCCAGATCATGAACCAGAACCGCCTCTACATGAACCGCGAGGCCGCAGCCGCGCGGGGCATCCGGGATGACGATTGGGTCTGGATCTCCAGCCACAACGGGCGCGTGAAGTGTCAGGTGCGGCTGGTCGAGGGGGTCAACGAGTCCACGGTCTGGACCTGGAACGCCATCGGCAAGCGCAAGGGCGCCTGGAACCTGAAGGAAGACGCGCCGGAAGCCACCAAGGGCTTCCTGCTCAACCACCTGATCTCCGAGCTGTTGCCGGAAAAGTCGGGCGGCTACCGCTACTCCAACTCCGACCCGGTGACCGGACAGGCGGCCTGGTTCGACCTGCGGGTCCAGGTGGAAAAGGCCGACCCCAGCGAATTCGGCGAAAGCGCGCCGCAGTTCCCGTCCCTGAAACTGCCGCCCAACATGGCGCTCAGCCCCGACATCCTGCGCTACGGCGCCCAGTTCACCCTGGAGCGTCACGGCGGCAAGGCGCCACCCAACAGCGTCATCACCAAGCAGACCGTCGGCAAGGGGGCGCCGCCGCCCAAGCCCGCCGAAGCGAAGACGGAGGAGGCCTGACATGACCGCCCTCCCGAAATCCTCGGCCCGTCAACTGGGCTTGGTCATCGACCTGGACACCTGCGTCGGCTGTCAGGCCTGCGTCACCAACTGCAAGGAATGGAACACCGGCGGCCATTCGGCGCCGCTGACCGACACCAACCCCTATGGGGATCAGGTGGACGGGGTGTTCTTCAACCGCGTTCATTCCTTTGAGTGCGGCGACGGACCGACCAGCCGGACGGTCCATTTCCCACGCTCCTGCCTGCATTGCGAGAACGCGGCCTGCGTCACGGTCTGCCCGACCGGCGCGTCCTACAAGCGGGCCAGCGACGGCATCGTGCTGGTCGATCACGACAAGTGCATCGGCTGCAAGCTGTGCTCCTGGGCGTGCGCCTACGGTGCCCGCGAATTCGACGCCGACGAAGGCGTGATGAAGAAATGCACGCTCTGCATCGACCGCATCTACAACACCAATCTGGCCGAAGAGGACCGCCAGCCCGCCTGCGTGCTGACCTGCCCGTCCAAGGCCCGCCATTTCGGCGACCTGGGGGACCCGGAGTCCGCCGTCTCCAAGCTGGTGGCCGAGCGCAATGGCTACGACCTCATGCCCGAACAGGGCTACAAGCCGACCAACAAGTATCTGCCCCCGCGCCCGCGCAAGACCGACGCCCGCGCCGTCGGCGCCGCCGAGGCGCTGGAGCCGGTGGAGGCCACGGGCTTCCTCGGCTGGGTCGATAAGATGTTGTCCAGATAAGGAGGGCGGAACGATGCATCCGGCCTATTCCGTCATCTTCTTCACCACCGCGTCGGGCGCCGGGTACGGCCTGCTGGCCCTGCTGGCGATCCTTGGCGTCTCGGGCCTCCTGCCCGCCGACCGGACGTGGTTCGCCCTGATCGCCCTGGCCCTGGCGCTCGGCCTGATTTCCGCCGGGCTGTTGTCGTCCACCTTCCACCTGGGGCGCCCGGAGCGCGCCTGGCGGGCGGTCACCCAATGGAAGACCTCCTGGCTGGCGCGCGAGGGCGTCATGGCCCTGCTCACCTACCTGCCCGCCGGTCTGTTCGCCATCGGCTGGATCTTCCTGGGCGAGACATCGGGGTTCTGGGGCGTGATGGGCGTCCTAACCGCCGTCGGCGCGGTGCTGACCGTCCTGTGCACGGCGATGATCTACCGCTCGTTGAAGACCATCCACCAGTGGCACAACGACTGGACCATCGCCGCCTACCTGACCCTCGGGCTGGCGACCGGAGCGGTGGCGCTGGCCTTCGTCGCCGGTGTCTTCGGCCTCGCCGACCGGGTGGTCCTGTCCCTGCCGGTGGCCCTCCTGCCCATCGCCTGGATCGTCAAGGCGGGCTACTGGTCCTTCGCCGACGGCACGGCGTCCATCTCGACCCCCAACACGGCCACCGGCCTGCGGGGCGGCGCGGTCCGCGTCGTCGATTGGCCGCACACCCAGGACAATTACCTGCAAAAGGAAATGGGCTTCCGCGTCGCCCGCAAGCACGCCGCCAAGCTGCGGGCCTGGACCCATGTCCTGGGCTTCGCCGCCCCCTTGGCGCTGTCCATCCTGGCCCTGGCCATGGGCGGTCCGATCGCCGTCTTGGCGGCCTTCGGCGCCCTGGTCAGCGTCGCCGTGGGCGTGGTGGTGGAACGCTGGCTGTTCTTCGCCGAGGCCAAGCACACCGTCACCCTGTTCTACGGCGCCGAAGCGGCCTGACCCAAGGCCCGCCGCGCCGACATCGCAGGCCCGGAGGAAGCGTCCCCTCCGGGCCTACATCATTCGTCGGCGCCCTCAGAAGCTGTAGTTGACGGTGAATTCCAGATTGTCGTGGCGGCTGAAGCGCCCGAACATGGTGTCGTCGCGACCGTGATATTCGGTGCCCGCCACGGACATCCACAGATTGTCGTTCGGCTGATAGCGAACGAATCCCGAGGTCACGGCGTCGCGATCGGCCAGGGATCGGTTGTAGCCGCCACCGATCTTCCAATCACTGTCGATCTTGACCGTCACCCCCAGCAGCAGGTTGTCGCGGTTGGGCCGCGCCGCGCGCGAGGATACGATATAGACCGTCCCCGCCTGTTCGTCCTGACGCCATTCCTTGGCGAGTTCGACGACCGGCGTGATCTCATCCAGGCCCAGGCGGTTGGCGACCGTGGTCTCGCGGTACTTGGCGCCGACGACGCCGCGCGTCACGTCCTCGTCGTGGTCGCCCATGGCGAGGTAGCCCATGCCCTCGCCATAGAGCTTCCATTTGCCCGGCGCCCAAGCCGCCCCCGCCGACAGGATGGAGGCCCGCGGGCGAACCTTGGTATAGGGGTTGATCCGGCCCGGCGTGGGGGCCTTCAGCACGGGATAGGGACCGGGTCCCGTATAGGCGGTGGCGAAATAATCCACGCCCGTGGCCGTGCCGCTGTATTGCAGAAGGTAGCCCCACTCCGCCGGAGCACTGCCCCGAAGGTCGTCCTGAATGTCCGGCGTCACGCCCACCGGCAGTCCGGGGATATCGATGCTGGCGAATTCGGACGCCCCGTCCCCGCCCGATCCGCCGACCCAGCGGGAATGCGACGCCGGGCCCGGCGCGCTTTCCTCCACCGGCAGGATGACGGCGGTCACGCGGTTGCCGCCGACATAGGTGTCGATCCGCAGTTGCCAGACCCCGAAGTCCACGTCGTGCTGGGGGTTGGCGGCGTTGGTGGCGCCATAGACGTCGGTCGGCGAATAAAGTTCGGCGACGCCGACGGACAGGTCGTCTTTGCCGACCAGGACCTCCACCACGTCGCCCAGGTAAGACACCGACAGGCGGCTGACGTCGAGAATGTGCCCGTTGCCCGACCGACTGCCCGGCGGCGTGAAAAGGCCCCGCTCCGCCCCCCGATAGGTGGAGGCGACGGCCTCCAGGCCCAATCCGGCGGACCAGTCGTCGCCGATGAAGGCGGTGCCGTCGAGGCCGAGGTGGGTCCAGCCTTCCAGCCCCTCGTCCTCGATGCCCTTGCTCTCGGCGTCGACGGCGGCGCGCGGATAGGCCGTCAGCACGGCTTCGGCCTCGTAGGTGGCGTTGCCCAGAAGGTCGGCGATCACGGCGCCCGCCCCACTTGCCTCCTCGGCCAGGGCCGTCGCCGGAACGGCTGTGACCATGGCCGCGACCAAAAGGCCGCGTCCGCCCGCCGGCATCCGCCGCGCCCCGGTCTTCCGACCGCCCGCCATCACGGCCTCTCCTCGGGATGCGACGTGGCGACCAGACGGTTGGAGGTCCGCGCCAACCGTTCTCCCAGGATACGGGCGATGTTGAGGTTCAGCTTGCTGGCGATATGGGGGTAGAAGCGCATGTTGTGGCGGACCTTCTCGCCATTGAAGACCAGCATTTCGCCGTCCGTCAGGGCGTCCACGTCGGCGGTGCGCTCCTGCTCGCGCACGAAGCCGACCTCGCCGATGACGCCGCCCTCGCCGAGGGTCGCCAGATGGGTCGGCGCGCCGCCGCCGGGCAGGCTGACGTCCACTTCGCCCGACAGGATCAGGTACATGTCGCGCCCGACCGTGCCCTGGGCCACCAGCCGCTCCCCGGCCCGGAAGGGCTTGATCTCCGACAGCAGGATGGCCTTGCGGATCTGATAGGGGCTCATGTCGCGGAACAGGGGACCGCGGGCCAGCACGTCGCGCCCCAGCTTCAGGGACAGGATTTCGTAGAGGCCGACGATGCGCACATAGGACATGAGCACCGGCGTGATGATCAGGTCGGACACCAGGGCCGTCACCATGGCGACGGCGGCCAGCAGGCCGAACTGCGACAGGATGGAGAAATTCGACCACAGAAGGACCACGAACCCGGCCATCAGGGCGATGGAGGTGGAAATGGCGGGCACCGCCTCCAGCCGGATGGTCCGCCGCACGGCTTCCGCCCGGTCGGGGGTCTTGCGGCTTTCCTGGGCGTAGGTGGACAGCAGGTGGATGGTGTCGTCGATGGCGATGCCGATGGCGATCACGGCCACCGTGGCGGTCCCGGGATTCAAGGGAATGCCGAACAGGCCCATCAGGCCGAAGACGATGACGATGGGCACGATGTTCGGGGCCAGCGCCAGCAGGCCGCCGATGAAGGACGTATAGACCAGCGACATCATGATGAAGATGACCGCCAGCAACAGGCCCACCGATTGGATCTGGGCGGCGATCAGCTCTTCCGCGGCGCGGTTGATCATCAGGTTCTGGCCGACCAGATTGACCGTCAGATCCGGCCCGGCGATGGCGCGCGCCTCGGCCTCCAGATCCTGGACGGCCATCTTCAGGTCATGGCTGTCGTGGATATTGTGGCGGACGATCATGTTGACGCGCTGGTAGTCGGCGCTGACGTAGCTGCGAAGGTCGGCGCGCTGGAAGAACAGAAGGTACTGGTCGACCAGATCCCGCGTCTCGGGCACCGTCATCATGGCCGGGTCGCCGCCGTGGAATTCACGGTTGACCATGGACAGGTGGTCGGCCACGGACAGCGCCGTATCGAACCGCCCGTCCCGCCGGATGTAGTCCTTGATCGCCGCCAGCCGCCGCAGGTTCTCCGGCTCGCGGAAGGCGTCGGGACGGGACGAGGCGAGGTTGATGTAGAAGATCTCCATCCCCGACAGGTCCGCGGCCAGGGTGTTGACGTCCTTGACCAGCGGCTGGTCGTCCTTGAAGGCCGCCACCGGGTCGTTGGACACCTTGGCCTGGAAGGCGAAGTAGGTGAACACCGCCAGGGTCGCCAAGGTGACGACCAGAACCGCCCGCGGTCGCCGCGTGGCGGACTGGCAGAGGCCGAGAATCAGCCCGACCGGCCCCCGGAACGCCCCTTCTCCCGCCTCTCCGGCCCCGGCTCCAGTCTCGGTCCCCTGAGCGTGAAGGCGGCTGCGCAGGGGGCCGAGGACGGACAGCATGAGCGGGATCATCAAGAGGGTGATGACGCCGTTGGCGGCGATCGCCATGGCCGAGGAATAGCCGAAGTCGCGCACCAGGGCGATGTCGGCCAAGCCGTTGGCCGCGAAGCCGAGGACGGTGGTGATGGTGGTCAGGATGATCGGCAGGCCCAGGTGGCGTGTCATGAAGCGGATGGCCAGGGCGCGGCGCTCCGCCTTGGTGCCCCGCGTCGCGCCGTCGTGCAGGCCGCTCAGGTAGCCCGCGAGCATATGGGTGTCCTCTGTCGAGCCGATGACGATGACCAGCGACGGGACCATGGCCGACAGGATGTTGACCGGAATGCCCAGATGGCCCATGGCGCCGAAGGCCCAGACGATGCTCAGGCCGGAGGTGACGACGGGGAAGACCGTCGCCAGCCCGCTGCGCAGGAACACCACGATGGTCGCCACCAGCAGTCCCAGGGACAGCGGCACGAGCAGCGCGACGTCGGCGAACAGGCTGGTCTTGGTGTCCTCGTTGACGCGCGGGGGACCGACCTGGAACACCTCGTCGAAGCGATCGGCGTAGGGCGCGATGGCGGCGTCGATGGCCTCGAAGGCGCGACGGTCGAAGTCCGGATCGCTCTTGTCCTTGATGATGCTGACGTTGATCGCCGTGACCGCGGCGTCCGGCGAGATGAAATTGCCGACCACCAGCGGCGAATAGAGCGCCCGGGCGCGGGCGGCGTCGATGCCCTCCTGGTCGAAGGGCACGCCGTCCAGCACCGTGGAGGAGGCGATCATGCCGTTCTGGTCCTGGATGCTGCGCACGTTGAACAGGCTCTCCACCTTCTCCACGAAGGGCAGGTCCTCCAGCGCGTAATGCATCTCCTCCAGGGCCAGCAGACGGTCTTCGGTCCAGAGGTCCGCCGAGCGCACATAGATGATGGTGGTGTTGTCGGACCCGAATTCCCTCTTGATCGCCTCATAGGCGACCTTGGTCGGGTCATGGCTGCTGATCAGGCTGTCGAAACTGGTATCGACGCGCAGCTTCCCAAGACCGGACCCGCAAACGACCGTCACCAGCATCACCAAAAGAAGCGTGATGACGCGGTGACGCATCCCGAAAGTCAGGGCGTTCTGCATGGATGTCGTCTCCAGGGCGACCGGGCCTCTCCGGCACCGGCGCCACGCAAGGGCATCAAATCAAAGGGAGGGAAGGCGCGCGCGGGCTGGCGTCCCGGCGGGCGGTCAGCGCATGTGACGCCCGCTGGTCACCCACCGCTGCTCGAACATGCGGGCCGGAACCGACTCTTCGGACAAGTCGCGTTCCCGCACATGGATCACGGTCTTGTGGTGCTGCTTGTCGTTGTCCATGACGGTGGCGTTGGCCCGCCAGGTATCGCCCTCGACCGGCACCATGTCCCAGGTGTACTGGGTCTTCAGGAAGCGACCGCGACGATCGAAAAAGTCGATCCGCCGGATATAGAAGCGGTCCTTGCTGATGTAGAGGCGCCGGTACTGATAGCCCGTCTCGGCGGCCAGTTGCTCGTCCTTGGGATAGGCGTCGACCACATAGGTGTCGACGCTCTCCAGGGTGGCGCCGGTTTCGTCCTTCACCTCCACCGCCTCGTCGGGCTGACGCTCGTAACGGTATTTGGAGCGGTCTTCGGACGTCATGTCCTCGAAGGCGAAGTCGGTTCCCATGAAGTAGTTGCGCTTGCCGCCGTCGGCGGACCGCTTCATCTCCCGCCCATAGGCCGGGAGGTGCATCCACTGGTCATCGCTGGCCCCGCGGTTCTGCCACGTCAGAAGCGCCACGCCGCGGACGCCCGCCGGCTCGTCGAACACCACCAGATAGCGGTAGAGGCCGCCATCGACTTCGCGGGCATAGCGCCGCAGGGTCCGCTCCTCCGTGTTCCCCTGGGAGTCGATCAGGGTCATGGCCTGGACTTCGGATTCATAGGGGCGGTCATGGCGGGACGAGACTTCGTCCATGATCTCCATTCCCGTCATGTCCTGGGCCGACGCCGAAAAGGCCGCGACCAACGACAGAACGGCGCCCACGGCGGGCTCTCTCCAGCGAATCGATAATCCTAGCATGTTGATCTCCCCTATACGCTCCACGGCCGCCTTGGATGGTCTCTGGTCCGGGAGGAAGATGCGCATGCTTCCAATTTCACCGCCGGGACGGAAGACGCTAAACGAAAGTTGGTCCCAAGAGCCACAAAACTGAACAATGGTCATACGGCGCGAGAACGTGCCGAAAAGGCAATGGATGCGCGCCACGCAGCGGCCTCCCGGGGCCCGAGCAGCGCCCTGGTCAGCGCCCCCACCCGCGCGCGAAAAAGGCCCCGACGCGAGGCGCCGGGGCCGAACCATGGCGTGAAATCGACTCAGCCGAGCATGGAGCGCAGCATCCAGGCGGTTTTTTCGTGGACCTCCATGCGCTGGGTCAGAAGGTCGGCCGACACCTCGTCGTCGGCCTCGCCGACGATCGGCAGGATGGAGCGCGCCGTGCGGACCACCGTCTCCTGGTCACGGACCAGGATGGCGATCATGTCCTCGGCCTTCGGCACCTCCGCCTCTTCCTGGATGGAGGTCAGGGCCGCGAACTGCTTGTACGTGCCCGGCGCCGGGAAGCCCAGGGACCGGATACGCTCGGCGATCTGGTCGACGGCCAGGGCCAGTTCGTTGTACTGGGTCTCGAACA
>CAZFRK010000110.1:0-9061 GCA_964521375.1 uncultured Rhodobacterales bacterium | reverse complement strand
CTGGACGCCATCGTCGCGGCCACGGAAGGCGCCACCAACACCATCATGGAGAACGTGGAGGAGATGGAAGACCTCATCAACGAGGTCCGCCCCCACGTGGACGACGCCGAGGCCCTGGCCATGCTCGACCGCTTCCCCGACAAGACGGGCGCCATCTTCGAGGCCTGCGCCTTCCAGGACATCACCGGCCAGCGCATCACCAAGGTGGTCAATTCGCTGCAGTTCATCGAGGCCCGCGTCAACGCCCTGATCAGCATGTGGGGACCGGAGGCCCTGACCAAGGTCGCCCCCAACGCCGCCGACCGGCACGACGACGACGAATACAAGAAGTACCTCCACGGCCCGCAGTTGCAGGGCAAGGGCGTCAGCCAGGCCGACGTCGACGCCATGTTCGACGGCCCGGCCCCGGCGCCGAAGAATAAGCCCGCGGCCAAGGCGCCCGCGGCAAAGCCGACCGCGCCCTCCACGGCCGCGCCCAAGGCGGCTCCGCCGACGCCCAAGAAGCCCGAACCGCCCAAGAAATCCGAACCGCCCAAGGCGGCGGAAAACGACGGCGGCGACAGCGGCCCCCAGCTCGGCCAGGACGACATCGACAAGCTGTTCGGCTGACCCCACCCCCCGAAAGCCCCCGACGGCGGCCCCGGCGCCGCCATTCCGCCCGTCGGGGCTTGACTCCGTTCCGGGCGTCCGCTATCAACGCGGCCTTCCACGGAATTCCATCAGGCTGAGAAGAAGAAGAGGATCTTACCATGGCCCGTCGTTGCGTCGTCACCGGCAAGGGCGTTCAGACCGGCAACAATGTGAGCCACGCTCACAACAAGTCCCGCCGTCGCTGGCTGCCCAACGTTCAGGAAACCTCCCTGCTGTCCGAGACGCTGGGCGAGACCGTCAAGCTGCGCGTGTCCACGCACGGCCTGCGTACGATCGAGCACAAGGGCGGCTTGGACGCCTATCTGCTGTCGACCCCGGCCGTCAAGCTGGACCAGCAGAGCCGTCGTTTGAAGAAGCGCCTGCAGGCGGCTCAGGCGTCCGCCTAGGCCCCCCCTCTTCAGCCAAGCGATTCGGCCCGCCGCCCAATGGGCGCGCGGGCCTTTCGTGTTGACGCCGCGCCGCGCGCCGGGGCCGGAGCACCGAGACAATGCCCGATCAACTCCGCTTCCTCCTCGACCATCCCTATTTCCGGCATGACGGCGGCTGGCATGCCCAGGGATGGTATATCGAGGAACAGGGCGCCCTGCTGACGGCGGGAGGCGATGTCCGCCTGCATCGGCGCGACGACGACTGGATGGTCGTCTCGGACCTGCGCATCGCCCTGATCGGCCAGCCCGACATGGTCTTCCACAACGCCTACAGCTTCGAACCGCCCGACGAGGACAGCCGCGAGGTCTTTTGGACCAACGCCAGTCCCTTCGCCGGAGAGATGGCGGGCCGCTTCACCGTGATCGCCGACGCCGTCCTGTCCCTGGGATTCTCCGAGGACGGTCGGCACACCCTGAGCGAAACGCTGATGCTGACCGACGACGGGACCTACGAGGCGCGCGGCACCCTGTCCCGCGAAGGGGAAACGGTCGGCGCCTGGGCCTTGACCCTGGAGCCGATGGAGGCGGTGGAGCCTGAGGACGACGCGGCGTAGACTGAGGCCCCCCGCAGCGACAGGAGGCCCCCATGGCTAAGTTCTTCGACGCCATCTCCGACCGGCACCGCGCCTTCATCGAGGCGCAGAAGATGTTCTTCATCGCCACCGCGCCGCTGGCCGCCGACGGCCATGTCAACCTGTCCCCCAAGGGGCTGGACACCTTCCGCGTTCTCGGCCCCAACCTGGTGAGCTACCTGGACATCACCGGCAGCGGCAACGAGACCGCCGCCCATCTGCGGGAGAACGGGCGGGTCACGGTGATGTTCTGCGCCCTGGAAGGCGCCCCCATGATCCTGCGCCTGTTCGGGACCGGGCGCGTCCTGACCCGCGCCGACGACGGCTGGACCGATGCCCTGACCCGCTTTCCGCGCCGCGAAAGCCCGCGCCAGATCATGGAGATCGACGTCGAACTGGTGCAGACCGCCTGCGGCTTCAGCGTTCCCCAGTTCGCCTACCGGGGCGACCGCGACACCCTGGAGACCTGGGCCGCCAAGAAGGGCGCGGCGGGCATTCGCGACTATTGGCGGGACAAGAACGTCGCCAGCCTGGACGGCCTGCCGACCGGACTGCCCGTCGACGACGACGAAGCCGTGGTGGAGTGACGCCTTTTGCTTTCCTTGGCGGGGACGGCGCGGCACACTCGGCACCATGATCGACCGTCTCCTCGCCGCCTTTCCCGCGCTTGACCACCTGGAGCCAGAGGCCCGTCGCCTCCTGGCCGACGGCCTGCGCGACCTTCACGTCCCCGCCGGAACGACCGTCTTTTCCGACGGCCAGGCCTGCCAGGCGTTCCTGCTGCTCCTGGACGGCAGCGTCCGGGTCCAGAAGGTCGCCGAAAGCGGACGTGAAATCGTCCTCTATCGGGTCGAGCCGGGGCAGACCTGCGTCCTGACCACCAACTGCCTTCTGGCCCACGCCGACTACGGCGCCGACGGCATCGCCGAAACGCCCTTGCACGGCTTGGCGCTGATGCCGCCGACCTTCGAGGCGCTATTGGCCTGTTCGGCGGTCTGGCGCGCCTTCGTCTTCGCCGCCTACGCCACCCGCGTCAGCGACCTTCTGATGCTGATCGAGGAAGTGGCCTTCGGGCGCATCGACGTGCGGCTGGCCCAATTTCTGGCCGGGAAGACCGCCGCCACCCCGGTGATCGCCGCCACCCACCAGGATCTGGCCGTCGAACTGGGCACGGCGCGCGAGGTCATTTCCCGCCAGCTCAAGGACTTCGAGCGCCGCGGCTGGGTGACCCTGGGCAGGGGCCGGGTCGAGGTCAAGGCCGCCGACGCCCTGCGGGCGCTGGCCGGGCGGTGACGCGTGACGGACACGCTCACGCCCCAAGAGCGCGGTCGTCGCATGAGCCGCGTCAAGGGCAAGGACACCAAGCCTGAACTCAGGGTTCGCCGCCTCGTCCACGGCATGGGATACCGCTACCGTCTGCACGCGCGGGATCTGCCGGGAACGCCCGACATCGTCTTTCGCCGCCGCCGCAAGGTCATCTTCGTCCATGGGTGCTTCTGGCACCGCCATCCGGACCCGGCATGCCCGCTCGCCCGCATGCCCAAGTCACGCCTGGACTTCTGGGCGCCCAAGCTGGAACGGAACCGGCTCAGGGACATGAAGAACGAGCGGGCGCTTCAAGACCTGGGCTGGGGTGTGCTCGTGATATGGGAATGCCAGTTGCGGCGCATGGACCGCGTCAAGGACAGGGTACGGCGCTTTCTCGACGGGGCGGACGATGCTGAAGGCGATTGAACTCTTCGCCGGGGCGGGCGGATTGGGATTGGGCGCCAGCCTCGCGGGCTTCGAGGCCGCGGCGGTCCTGGAACGGAACCGCTGGGCATGCGACACCATCCGCGAAAACCAACGTCGGGACCATCCGCTCACCCGGACGTGGCGGTTGACGGAGGGCGATGTCCGCGCCTTCGACTTCCGCCCTTTCGAGGACAAGATCGACCTCCTGACCGGCGGCCCGCCATGCCAACCCTTTTCCATGGGCGGCAAGCACCGCGCCTTCCTGGATGACCGGGACATGTTTCCGGTCACCGCGGACATCATTCGGCGCGTCAGGCCCAAGGCCATCTTGCTGGAAAACGTCCGCGGACTGACCCGCCCCGCCTTCGCGACCTATTTCCAGTACATCCTTCTCCAACTGGAACTGCCGCATCTGGTCCGCGAGGACGACGAGGCGTGGGAAGACCATCTCAAGAGACTGCGAGGAGAGCGGACGCCGGACGCCGAGCGTCGCCGAAACCGCCTGACCTACGACATCGCCTGGAAGGTCGTGAACGCCGCCGATCATGGCGTCCCGCAGAAGCGCGAGCGCGTGTTCATCGTCGGCTTCCGAAGCGACCTCGGTCTTCGCTGGTCCTTTCCGGAGCGGACCCACTCGCTGGACGCGCTGCTGCGCGATCAGTTCATAAGCGGCGCCTACTGGGACCGGCACGCATCGCGGCGCCCGTCGATACCCGCGCCTCTCGCGCGGCGGGTGGAGGCGATCCGGCGAACGACCGACGCCGACGACACCCGCCCTTGGGTCACGGTCCGGGACGCGCTCGCCGACCTGCCCGAGCCGGGCGGCGACGATGGCGGCCCCTACCTGAACCACCGCTTCCAGGCTGGCGCGCGCGTCTACCCCGGGCATACGGGAAGCCCGCTCGACGCCCCGGCGAAAACCCTCAAGGCAGGCGACCATGGCGTCCCCGGAGGCGAGAACATGATGGTGCGCGACGACGGAACCGTCCGTTATTTCAGTGTCCGGGAATCGGCGCGCCTCCAGACGTTTCCGGATAGTTACGTCTTTCACGGCTCCTGGACGGAGACCATGCGCCAGCTTGGGAACGCCGTCCCGGTGAGCTTGGCTCACCGCATGGCCGACCGCGTCGCGGAAGGACTGCGCGGCGAAGGATAAGGCGCGCCAACGATCCGGCGCCCCCGACATGGGCGCCATGCGCGCCGTCGGGAAACCCGAAAACCATTGTGCTTTCAGAACACTGGACACCTCATGCGGGACCCATGCGTCTTTCGCCCCATGGCGCTTCGACGGCGAGGGGCGCACCATATGTTCGTGAGCATATTATGATGCGCCATCGCCAGAGGAGGGGAGCATGGACACCATCCTAGCCGAGGCGGGCCTGGGCCTTGTCGGGTCCGTGTGCCGGCGGGAAAGCCAACCGGAACCCGACACCCTGACCATCCTGGCCCGCCGCGCCGGAGACAGCCTTCAGGCGGCGCGGGAGGAGGGCTTTGTCTGCGACCCTCGCTGCCGCGCCGCCCTCTGCGCCCATCAAGCCGGACAGGCCCTCCTCCTGGGGGACATATTTCAGACCTACCGGAACGGCCACCGCGGCATGGGGGCATTGATGGCCTGCGTGACGGCGACCGGCGGCGGTTGCCCCGTCGCCCATACCCTTCACGAAGCCATGAATGATCTGGAACAACTCGCCCGCCTGTCCCGCCTGCTGCGAATACGCACGGCGTCGGGACGGGGCGACACGCTCCGCGGAGAGAGCACTCAAAAGGAGTGGGATACCCAGGACAGAACAATCAAAAGGACAAGAACCTAATTGAAAGCAACTATTCTTTAGCACCGTCTTTCGCGGAAAAACGGACCAAATAGTACATATCTCGTATTTCCCCATCCCTGAGTATCGCCCTACCCTCCGTTCTCTAGGATTTTGGTCTGATACGGGGATATGGGTGTGAGCTACGATCATGTGATCTCAGGCCGTCGGCGCCCGGCTTGGGTTTTGCTGGCCACGACGGCGCTTTCCGGGGGCGTCCTTGCTCCCCACGCGACCCTTGCCGCCGACTTCGTCATCGCGCCGGGCGACACGACGACCATCAATAGCGGTATTTGGGGCGGTTCGGGCAACCTGAAGAACAGCGGAACGCTCAACGTCCTCGGCGGCGCGGAGGCCCGTATCTCGGGCAACGTGTTTGTCGGTGAGGCCGCGAACGGCGTCATTTCCGTGACCGGCTCCAGCACCCAGTTCAACGTTTCCGGCAGAACCTTCCTCGGGTATTCCGGCGGAACGGGGAGCCTTACGATCCAAGACGGCGCCACCGGGCAGTCCAATCGCGCCACGCTTGGCGGCGAGTTCAGCCAAAAGGGAACCTTGACCGTCAGCGGCGGTTCAACCTACACGGTCACGAACGATCTTTACGTCGGCGAAAAGACCCAAGGCGACCTTTTCGTCACCAATGGCGGTCAGGTCACGTCGACGACCGCCATGCTCGCCCGGTTCACCGAGTCGAACGGCGCCGCGACCATTACCGGCGCCAACTCATCCTGGACCGCGACCAACTGGACCATTGGAAGCAACGCCGTCGGCACCGTGACCGTCGCCGAGGGCGGCAAGATCGTCGGCGACGGCGGAACCGGTACGGTCACCTTGGGCGAAACCAACGTCAGCAACGGTACCTTGCGCGTCGGGTCCGGCGGCGCGGCGGGCACCGTCAACGCCGCCGCCATCACCGGCGGCGCCGGTACCGCAAGCGTCGTGTTCCAGCACACCGACAACGACTACGCCCTGACCAAGGACGGCACCACCGGCGGCACGGCGGTCGATCTGACCGGCTCGGTAAGCGTCACGCACGCCGGGACGGGCACCACGCAACTCACGGGCAACAACACCTACACCGGCGGCACGACGATCACCGCCGGGACGATCCAGGTCACCGACGACGCCAAGCTGGGCAACTCCTCCGGCGGACTGACCCTGGACGGCGGCACGCTGGCCTTCACGGGCACGACGACGACCAACCGGGCCACGACGCTGGGCAGCAACGGCGGCGGCCTTTATGCCCACACCGGGCAGACCGTTACCCACGGCGGCACGATCAGCGGGGCCGGGGGGCTTCAGAAGGTCGGCGATGGAATTCTGTCTTTGACCGGGAACACCAGCTACAGCGGCGGCACCAGCATCACCGGTGGAACTCTTCGCATCGGCTCCGGCGTCACCTTGGGTACCGGGGGGCTGTCGATCAGCGGCGGCACATTGAATGCGACGGCCAGCACGATTTTTGATCGTGCGATGACGCTCGGCGCCGGGACCAACGTTCTGGATCTAAACGCCGGAACGACCATGAATCTGAATGGAACCGTCAGCGGCGCAGGCGGCCTGACCAAGCGCGGCGACGGGTCCTTGTCCGTTGTCGGCACGAACAGCTATTCCGGCGGCACCACCATTGAAGGCGGTCGCGTCAGCGTCGGCGCCGACAGCAACCTCGGCGATGCCGGCGGCGGACTGACGCTGAATGGCGGCACGCTGCGCACGACCGGCAGCTTTTCCATGGCCCGGGCCACGACCGTGGGCGCGAGCGGCGGCACTTTCGAGGTCTACGGGACTTCCGCGCTAACGCAAAGCGGCGTCATCGGCGGCGCCGGCGCCCTGACCAAATCCGGAACCGGCACCCTGGTGTTGAGCGGGCTCAACACCTATGGCGGCGGCACGACGGTCTCCGCCGGGACACTGCGAGGCACGACGGCGACCATTCGCGGCGACATCACCAACAATGGGACGGTGGTCTTCGATCAGTCGAAGGACGACACCTACACCAACGCCATCAGCGGCACCGGCACGGTGGTCAAGCGCGGCACCGGCACCGTGACCCTGACCAAGGCCAACAGCTTCTCCGGCGGCCTGAGCCTGGACGGCGGCACGCTGAAGGTCAGCGACGTCAACCAATTGGGCGCCGCGAGCGGCGGTCTGTCCTTCGACGGCGGCACGCTCGAGCTGACGTCCTCGGCGACAATCAATCACGCCGTGGTCGTCAAGACCGGCGGCGGCACCGTAACCGTCGCCGACAAAAGCACCTCCACCCTGTCCAACGGCGTCAGCGGCACCGGGCGCCTGATCAAGGACGGCACCGGCACGCTCGAATTGAAAGGTACCGTCTCTCACGGCGGCGGCACCACGGTTCTGGCCGGGACACTTCTCGGCACCGCCGCGACGCTGAAAGGCGACATCGTCAACAACGCCCAGGTCGCCTTCTCCAGCGCCGCCGACGGCACTTACGCCGGAACCCTATCCGGCAGCGGAAAGCTGTCCAAATCCGACGACGGCACCCTGACGTTGACGGGGACCAATACCTATTCCGGCGGCACGGTGGTCGACGGCGGCACGCTGCGCATCTCCAGCGACGCCAACCTGGGCGCGTCGTCGGGCAGCCTGACCCTGGAAGCGACGACCCTGGCGACGACGGCGGACATCACCATGAGCCGCGCCATCATCACGGACGAGCGCGGCGGCGGCATCCTGGCGGTCGGCGACGGCACCACGCTGACCAGCAGCGGCGTCATCAGCGGCGGCGCGCTGCGCGTCGTCGGCGGAACGGCCGCCCTGAGTGGACAGAACACCTTCACCGGCATTCTCTCTGTCGGTCGCGTCGATGGCGATCTGGGCGGGACGCTGAAGGTGTCGAGCAACGCCGCCATGGGCAACGCGGCCAACAAGCTGGTCATCCATAAGGGAACGCTGGCCGCCACGGGCGATCTCGCCATGAACCGGCAAGTCGACCTGATCGGCGGGGTCACCTTCGATGTCGCCGACGGCGCCACCTTGACCAGCAGCGGCCTTTTGCAGGATTTGGACGACTCCACTCAAGGCAGCCTGACCAAAAGCGGCGCGGGCACCCTGGCGCTCAACGGCGCGAACACCTTCCGGGGCAAGACGACGGTCCAGAACGGGACCCTGCGGGTCAACGGCACCCTGGGGGACGTCATCGTGACCGGCGGAGCCGTCGGCGGCACCGGCACCCTGGGAGCCGTCTCGGTGCGCTCCGGCGGCTCTTTTGCCCCAGGCAACTCCATCGGCGAGACGACGATCGGCAGCGTCGCCTTTGGCTCCGGCAGCACCTATACGGTCGAGTTGAACGATGGTGGCACCACGGTGGGCGTCAACAACGACCACATCAAGGCGACCGGCACGGCGACCATCGACGGCGGCGCCAAGGTCCATGTGACTCCGGTCAACGGAACGGACGACGGCAAGACCTACACGGACGGCTCCACCTACACCATCCTAACCGCCGCGGGCGGCGTCACGGGCACCTTCGGCGAGGTCACGGACGACTTCGCCTTCCTGGATACCGCACTCGGCTATGGCGCCGACAAGGTCACCCTGACCGTCACTCGGAACCGCACCGATTTCGCGGCGGCGGCCGGAGGCGGCAACGGGTCCGCGGCGGCGCGCGTGGTCGAGGGCCTGGGGGCGGGCAATCCCGTCTACGACGCCATGCTGGCGCTTGGCGAGGGGGATGTCCCCCAGGCCTCCCGCGCCCTCTCCGGGGCCGAGCACGCCGCGTCGGGCGGCGCCCTGTCCGGGGCGGGGGGCTTCGTCTCCTCGCTGACCGCGGCGCGGTCGCACGGCGTGTCCGGGGGGGTCGCCGCCGCCCAGACATCGCTGATGGCGGCGGGCGGCAAGAGCC
>CAZFRK010000109.1:0-9167 GCA_964521375.1 uncultured Rhodobacterales bacterium | reverse complement strand
ACGATGGCGTCGTCCACCAGCAGGCCGATGGCCAGCACCATGGCGAACATGGTCAGGGTGTTGATGGAGAAGCCCGCCGCCTCGAGAACGCCGAAGGTTCCCAGAAGCACCACCGGGACGGCGATGGTGGGGATCAGCGTGGCGCGGAAGTTCTGCAGGAAGAGGTACATGACGAAGAAGACGAGCACGATGGCCTCGGCCAGCGTCTTGATCACTTCCTCGATCGACAGGCGGACGAAGGGCGTGGTGTCGTAGGGGTAGAGGACCTCGACGCCTTCCGGGAAGAAGGACGAGAGTTCCTCCATCTTGGCGCGGACGCCGTCCGCCGTGTCCAGGGCGTTGGCGCCGGTCGCCAGGCGGATGCCGATGGCCGAGGCCGGGCGCCCGCTCTCGCGAGCCTGGATCTGATAGTTTTCCGAGCCGATCTCGATGCGCGCCACGTCCTTCAGGCGCACCGCGCCGCCGTCCTCCTGGACCTTCAGGAAGATGCGCTCGAACTCCTCGGGCGTTTCCAGGCGGCTTTGGGCCAGGACAGTGGCGTTCAGGCGCTGGCCTTGAAGCGCCGGGGCGCCGCCCAGCTGGCCGACGGAGACGTCGGCGTTCTCCGCCCGGATGGCGGCGATGATGTCCGACGTGGTCAGGCCGTAGGCCACCATCTGGTCGGGGTCGAGCCAGATACGCATGGCGTGCTGCGACCCGAAAACGGTGACTTCGCCGACGCCGGGAACACGGCTGATGGGGTCCTGGACGCGGGCGGCCAACAGGTCGGACAGGTCGGTCTGCGACACCGAGCCGTCGGTCGAGACGAGGCCGACCACCATCAGGAAGGTGGCGCCGGACTTGGACACCCGGACGCCCTGCTCCTGCACTTCCTGGGGCAGCGACGGCATGGCCAGCTGCAACTTGTTCTGCACCTGGACCTGGGCGATGTCGGGGTCGGCCTCCGGTTCGAAGGTCAGCGTGATCGACACGTTGCCCGAACTGTCACTGGTCGACTCCATGTAGCGCAGGTTGTCCAGGCCGTTCATCCGCTGTTCGATGACCTGGGTGACGGTGTTTTCAAGCGTCTCGGCCGAGGCCCCCGGATAGGTCGCCCCGATGCTGATGGTCGGTGGGGCGATTTCCGGGTACTGCTCGACGGGCAACTCCAGGATGGAGAGCGCGCCGGCCAGCATGATGACGATGGCGATGACCCAGGCGAAGACGGGCCTGTCGATGAAAAAGCGTGCCATGATGGGTGCTCCCGCCTACTGGTCGGCGCCCGGCGCCGCCGGGCCGCCCGCCGCGCCCTTGGGCGCGGTTTGGGGGGCGGCGACACGCACGGTCATGCCGGGTCGAAGGGATTGCAGACCGGCGGTGACGACGCGGTCGCCCGCCGTCAGGCCGTCGGTGACGAGCCAGGAGGCATCGATGGCGCGGGCCGCGGTGACGGGGCGGGGCGCGACCGTGTCGTCGTCGCCCAGAACCCAGACGGCCGCGGAGCCGTCCTTCTGGCGGATCAGCGCCTCCTGGGGCACCAGGATGGCGTTTTCCACCACCTGCTGCTGAAGCCGCGCCCGCACGAACATGCCGGGCAGAAGGGCCTCGTCCGGGTTGGGGATGACGGCGCGCAGCAGCACCGAACCGGTGCTTTCATCTACGGTGACATCGGCGAAGGCCAGGGATCCCTGGCGCTCCACCGGGCCATTCGGACCGTCGACGCTCAGGGTGACGGGCACGTCCGCGGGCTTGACCGCCCCGGTCGCCAGGGCGCGGCGCAAGGGAGTCAGCGCCTCGGCGCTTTCCGTCAGGTCCACGTAGATGGGGTCGAGCTGAGTCACGGTGACCAGGGTGGCGGCCTGATTGGCGGTGACCAGCGCGCCTTCCGTGACGTGAGACTTGCCGGTGCGCCCGCCGATGGGGGCCTCGACGTGGGTATAGGCGGTGTTGATGTGGGCGCGCTCCAGAGCCGCCTGGGCGACGAGAACGTCGGCCTTGGTCTGGCCCAACTCGGCGACGGCGTCGTCATAAGCCTGGCGTGACACGGTGTCGCTGCGCACCAGCTTCTCGTAGCGGTTGGCGCGGGCCTGGGCGCTCTTCAGGGCGGCCTGGGCCTTCGCGAGGGCGGCCTCCGCACTGCGTTCCTCGGCCTCATAAAGGGAGGGGTCGATTTGATAGAGCGTTTCTCCAGCCTGGACCGAAGCGCCTTCCTCGAACAGGCGGGCGCGCAAGATACCGCTGACCTGGGGGCGCACCTCGGCGACTCGGAAGGCTTGGATGCGGCCCGTCAGGTCGGCCATCAGGGGAAGGGTCCGCGATTCAAGGGCCAGGACATCGACCTGCGGAGGCGGGGCGCCGCCACCCTGCGGGGCGCCGCCGGCCTGCTGGCCGTCGTCGCAGCCGGCCAGGAGAACGGACAGGGCAACCAGGGACAGGGCTGAACCCCTCAGAAGAGTGCCGAACATGCGAATCATCCATCTCTGGGCGCGGGCTCGCGCACGGAAGGGGCAAGCGGCGCATGGTTGATCAGAACTAAACTGTACAGTACAGTACAGAAATATATTGCGCCGCGCAACGCTCAATTTCCGAGCGTATGCTAACAGGGAGACCTGTCGTGTCGTCACGCACTGAAGCCCGTCGGGAAGCCATCCTGGATGCGGCTAAGGGGTTGTTTCTGGAGAAAGGATTCCAGCAGACGAGCCTCTGCGACATCCTCCGCCGGTCAAAGGGGTCGCGCAGCACCCTTTATAAGCTTTTCGGCAATAAGGAGGGGTTGCTGGAGGCCATGATCCAGGAGTCGACGGATGAAGCCTGGGGCATACTCCAGACTTGGCTGACCGATCATCCGGCGGCCAGCGAGCAGGCCCTGGTGGATCTGGGGTGCCGCTTCATGAAGACCCTGCTGGCGCCGGGCGCCCTGGCCGTGCATCGCGTCCTGGTGTCCGAGGCGCCGCGCGTGCCCGAACAGGCCGCCTTCTTTTTCGAAGCCGGGCCGGAACGCACCAAGGCGCGCCTGACGGCGTGGTTCGCCGAGGCCCAGGACGTCGGCGACTTCGTCGACGGCGAACCGGCCCTGTTGGCGGAACTGTTCCTGGGAATGGTCTTCGGCGATACCTTCTTTCGCCGAGTCCTGGGGCTCTCCGTCGAACTGGATCAAGCGGCCATCGAGCAGAAGGTGCGGACCGCCGTCGCCGTCTTCCTGGAAGGCGTGCGCAGGCGCTGACGGCTTAGCCCTGGGCGGACTTGCGCAGGAGCACGGCGAGGCCTGGCTGACGGAACAGGTAGGCCCCGTCGGCGTCACGGTCGGCGCGGCTTTCGAAAAGGGCGCGCATCTCGTCCTCATGGGCGGTGAAATAGGCGTCGCGCTCGCTGTTGGCGCTGACCATGCGGTCATGGAAAGCGGCGAAGTCACGCAGCTTGACCACATGGATGTACCCCTGTTCCCGCTCGATCGTCAGGCCGACCGACTCGGCGGCGCGCAGGGCCTTCTGGGCCTCGTCGCGCACCACGGCCTCGTCGTCCACCGGCTTGCAGACCTCGTAGAAGGCGCCCTCGGCCATCGGCTCGCCGATATAGAGGTGGCCGCCGGGCCTAAGGACGCGGGCGGCCTCGGCCATGGCGGCGGCCATCAGGGGCACCGGAACGTGATGCAGGCTGTTGAAGAACACCATGGCGTCCACCGAGGCGTCGTACAGCGGCATGGCCTCGGCCACGCCCTCGACGACGCGCACACGGTCGTGCGGCGGCAGGGCGGCGGCCTTCGCCAACTGGCGCGGGGAGCATTCAAGGCCGATCACCTCCGTCGCGCCGCCCTCGTCGACCATCAACCGGGCCAGGCGACCGTCGCCGCAGCCGACATCGGCGATCACCGCGCCGGCCATGGGCAACATGTCGAACAGGATGGCGCGATTGGACGTCACGGGGCGGTCGTCGGTGGTCGAGGGGGTGGCGGAGGAGGGCGCGGTCATGGTCTAGAAGAACTCCGGTCTTTCCGGTCGATAGGTGATCTTGTTGGCGCGCTCATAGGCGACGATGAACTGCATCAGGTCCTTCTTGCGCGTCATGGCGCCGGACACCTGCTGGGTCGACACCGGCGGCCCCATGACGCGGTTTTCTTCCACCATCTGGCGGATGCGATCCAGGAACACCTTGAGGTTCAGGGCCTCGATGGTATTGGCGCAGAACTCCATGAAGCCGGAATAGCGTACCGGCTTTCCCGGCTTGGGCGGATGGTGGGCGGACACCGCGAAGGAGCCTGTCCGACCGCTGCGGCGGTCCAGGATGGCGGCCCGGTGGTATTCGCGGAACGGGGTGAAGACGACCGCCGTCTGGCTGTCGTGCTGGGTCACCATGTCGTTGTCCACCTCCTCGCCGTCGAGCAGGCGCACCGAGGCGTTGCGGATCAGGTTGTCGTTGATGTCGCCGCCCAGCGCTAGTCGTTCGATCTCGTCGATCTGGTTGGACGGATTGGTGGTGAATAGCGTTTGGCCGTCATGGTGCAGGGACACCCAGCTTTCCGGCACGAACTGCTTTTCGTAGCTGGAGACGCGCTGCTTCCACAGCTCCGCCCAATCGGAGTGATTCAAGGATTCATTGGCGAACAGGGTCGGATTGCGGTTGAACTGTTCCATGACCATCGCCGTCAGGCGTAGCGTGGCGGGGACGTTCTGACCGCGTACGACCACCTGTTCGGTGATTTCGCCGGACTTCAAGGGTAGGGTGATGCGGTTGGAGCGGACCGACAGCACCGCGTCGTCATCGGTGTGGTTTCCCCCGAAGCCGAAGCGATGCACGGTGCTCTTCTCGCGGAAAAGCGTTATGCCCGAAATAACGGAAGCCATTCCTTGGCTTGGACCCTTTGTTTCCTCCCACCGCGCCGCGTTGGGCGGCGGGTGGTGTGAGTGTGCGTCTAATCTGTCCGCGAGTCCACTCCGGGACCGACGGCGGCGCACCCTAGCACGGTGTTTCCTGGCGTGCCACAGCAACGGCTTAGGGGCGGGAAAATGCTTCCGAGGACACAACTCGACCGGGCGGATGTGCCCGCCCTGATGGTTCTGGGGGCGGCCTTGCGCGCCGACGGCGCGCCGTCTCCGGCGTTGCTGCGACGCGTTCGCGGCGGGATCGCCCTATGGCGGGCGGAGCCGTCGCGGATTCTGCTGGTGACAGGCGGCCCCGGCCCCGACGGTGGCCGGTCCGAGGGCGAGGCGATGGCCGCGGAGACGCGGCGCGCGGGCGTCCCCGAGGCGGCGCTGCGCGTCGAGCGGCTGGCCCGCACGACGCGCGAGAACGCCCGTCTGGGCTTGACCTTGTTGCGCGAGAGTGGTTGGCGTGGCGATACCGTGGTGGTGGTCAGTGATGCCTGGCATCTGCCCCGGGCCCGCATGGTGACGGCGGTCATCGGGCGGCGCATGGGGTTGCGGCTGACGGTGACCGGCCATGCCGTCCGTCCGGCGCGCCCGGGGTGGCGCTGGCGGGCCGGATGGCTGCGCGAGGCGCTGGCCCTGCCGGTCGACGCCGTGCGGGTCTGGTTCGCCTGACGGACGTCCCGCCTGGATGCACCACCCCTCAGGGGCCTGGGCGCCCCCCTCCGGCGTCCGCCGCCAAGCGTCCCAGCTTGAGGGCGATGAGCGGCAGAGGCGCCCCGTGCGGGCAGGGATCGACGATGTCGAGGGGACGGGTCAAGGTGCCGTTCGCCAGCATCCGCAGCGTCTCGATCAGGTGTGGTTCCGGCGCGAAGGGCGCGGCGGCCAAAAGGCCGCCCACCAGGAGCAGGGGCCAAAGGGACAGGCGGTCGCTCCAGGCCAGGACATGTCGAAAGAGAGACGTCATGACATGGTCCTACCCTGAACGCGGTCGCCCGCCATCCCGGAGCAGGGTGTCCGCGGGCGCCGGGGTCAGGCCGCCCTGACGTGCTCCAGGAAGGTCGCCACCACGCCGCGCAAGGTCTCGGACTGCTTGGACAGCTGTTCCGCCGTGTCGAGAACATTGTGCGATGCTTGGCCGGTCTCTCCGGCGGCCTCGCTGACGCCGCCGATATTGGCCGAGACCTCTTGGGTGCCGTCGGCCGCCGCATGGACGTTCTGGGCGATGTTGTTGGTGGCCGAGGACTGCTCTTCCACCGCGCTGGCGATCGCCGTGGCGATTTCGTTGATGCGGCTGATGGTCTCGTGAATGGTGTGGATGGCCGTGACGGCTTGCCGGGTCGCCTCCTGAACGTCCTTGACCTGTCCGGAGATGCGGCTGGTGGCCTGTTCGGTCTGATGGGCCAGGGTCTTGACCTCGTTGGCGACGACGGCGAAGCCCTTGCCCGCGTCTCCGGCACGCGCCGCCTCGATGGTGGCGTTGAGCGCCAAAAGGTTGGTCTGTTCGGCGATGTCGGTGATCAGGCTGACCACCTCGCCGATCTCGCTGGCGGCGCTATCCAGCCCCTTGACCAGTTCGTTGGTGCGGTTGGCCTCGGCCACGGCATCGCCGGAGATGCGCGCCGAGTCATCGACCTGACGGGAGATCTCCTGGACGCTGGCGGCCAGCTCCTCGGCCGCCGAGGCGACCGTGTCGACGTTGCGGTTGGCGTCGTCCGCCGCCGAGCGCACGGCGTCGGCCTGACGCGAGGTCTCCTCGGCGTTGGACGCCATGCCCTCGGCCGTGGCGCGCAACTCGGTCGCCGTGGCGGCCAGCCCGTTGACCACGGACCCTAGGGTTTCCTCGAACTCGCGGGCCAGGCTCTCCAGCGTGGCCTTGCGTTCCGCTTCCGCGTGACGCTTGGCCTCCTCCTCGTGGGCGCGCAGGTCCTGGTTCTCGGCGGCCTGGGTCTTGAAGACTTCCAGGGCGGCCGCCATGCGACCGATTTCGTCGGCCCGGTCGCGGGCGGGAATGGCGGTTCGCAGGTCGCCCTTGGCCAGACTGTGCATGGCGCCCGTCATGGCGACCACGGGCTTGGACAGCGACCGACCGACGATGATGGCCAGGATTAGGCCGACCAGAAGCACCAGGGCGCCCAGCCCCACGAGCATGAGGCGCGTGTCGGCCATCTGATCGGCATAGGCCGTGGTGTCGAGAATGATCTCGACCACGGCGGCGGGCTTACCGGAATAGTCGGCCAGAGGCCCGGCGAAGGCGCTGAGGGTGTCGGTGACCGGCTGGTAGACCGGCGCCTTCAGGGTGCCGGGCAGATCCTTGGCGGGCAGCATGGGGCCGCCGTCGCGGGTGGAGGAGAGAACCTTGAAGCCGCCGTCGTCCTGCGGCACCAGGACGCTGACGTCGACGCCGAAGGTGTTGGCGAAGGATTGGACGAAGGTGGCGTCGAAGCGCAGGCCGAACTCGACGGTGCCGGTCTGTCGACCGTCCTTCATCATCGGCACGACGCCGCGGGCGCCCAATCCGGCGACGCCCTTCTCGAGGCCGATGATTTCCTTGCCGGTGGTGTTCGATTCGACGACCGTATGGCGGAACCCGGACAGGTCGTCGCCGAACTTCTCGAGCTTGTGGATGCGGACGAAGGAGGTGGCGGGAGCCAAGTGGAACTGGAACTGGCCGACGCTGGACTTGTCCTTCAGGGTCTTGAAGCCGGGGCCGAACCAGGCCACCAGGGTGTCGCGGTCGCGGGCCGCGAAGGCGTCTTGGACCGGCGGGATCTCGGCCACCAGACGGGCCATGGCGACCGCTTGGCGAGACGCCTCGTCGGCCTGCAGGGTAAAGGTCTTATAGAGACCTTGCAGTTCCCGCTGCTCGGCGGCGCGAATGGTCGTCGACATGCGGTCCAGGACCACTGGCAGCAGGACGGCGACGGTCAAGGCGATGAGGACGACGACGGCGACGCTGATGCGCAATGCGATGGACATGGACTTGAACATGGCGGCTCCCCCCGGCTGCGGGTCCATACCTATGATGCAGGCGCGGACCGCTGACTCATGCTTTCGGCTCAAACGTATGCGGACACCTTCAGTTTCGGTTGCCAACATGCCGTCGCCAACAAAAATCCGTGTATGATAAAACCTTGATAGTCGTTGTTCATATGAAAAACCATATGATTTGCAATGTTTTTTTGTCGAGTTCAGTGTTGTTCGTGAGGCTCCCATGACCCAGCGACATGCCTCTACCCCTCCGACTCTTCCGTCCGGGCCCTTGGGCGGGGTTCGGGTCCTTGATGCCGCGACCTTCATCGCCGGTCCTTACGCGGCGGCGATCCTGGGGGAGTTCGGGGCCGACGTGGTCAAGGTCGAGCAACCGGGCGATGGCGATCCCATGCGCCGCTTCGGGACCATGACGGCGCGCGGGGACACCCTGGCGTGGCTGTCCGAAGCGCGCAACAAACGGTCGTTGACGCTCGATCTGCGGCGGAAGGAAGGGGCGGCGCTGTTTCGCCGCATGGCCGCCGAAGCCGACGTGGTGATCGAGAACTTTCGGCCCGGCACCATGGAACGGTGGGGGCTGGGATGGAGGGATTTGCACGCGGTCAATCCCCGCCTAGTCATGCTGCGGGTGTCGGGCTACGGCCAGGACGGCCCCTATCGCGACCGTCCAGGGTTCGCCCGCATCGCCCATGCCGTCGGCGGACTATCCTATCTGGCCGGAATGCCGGGCGAGACCCCCGTGACGCCGGGGTCTACGTCGCTGGGCGACTATATGAGCGGCCTCTACGGCGCCATCGGCGTTCTGATCGCCCTGCGCCATCGCGACGCCACCGGCCAGGGGCAGATGATCGACATCGGGCTCTACGAAAGCGTCTTTCGCGTTCTGGACGAATTGGCGCCGGCCTACGGCATGACCGGCAAAATCCGGGGACGCGAGGGATCGGGGACGCTGAATGCCTGCCCGCACGGCCATTTCGAATGCTCGGACGAGCAGTGGCTGGCGATCGCCTGCACCAACGACAAGATGTTCGCCCGCCTGTGCAAGGCGATGGCGCGGCCCGATCTGGTGGAGCGGTTCGCCGTGGTGGCCGACCGCCTACGCGACCGCATGATCGTCGACGGCGAGGTTCAGGCGTGGTGCCGCTCCATGCCGCGCGCCGCCGTCCTGGACGCTTGCATGGCGGCGGAGGTTCCGGCGGGACCGATCAACTCCATCGCCGACATCTTCGACGACCCTCATTTCGCGGCGCGGGAAAACATCGTCCGCGTGGCCGATGCCTTGCTGGGCGAAGTCCCGGTGCCCAACGTGGTGCCCCGCCTGTCGGAGACGCCGGG
>CAZFRK010000108.1:0-9193 GCA_964521375.1 uncultured Rhodobacterales bacterium | reverse complement strand
CGCCTTCTCGCAAGGCCCTGATATCCTTCACGGAGTTTCGAATCAGACTCTTAGACCTGCTCGATTTTCGCCGTCAGGCCCAGTTCCGCGGCCAGACGATCCAACCGCTTGTCGAAGGCGCCGGGCAGGAAGGCGGGGTCCTTCGTCGGCAGGCCCAGCATCAGCAGGGTGTCCCCCTTCTCCAGGCGCGTCCGACCAATTAGGCCCGGCGCCCCGCCGGAAATGGTGTGACCCAGGCGTAGGGCCGCGCCGATGGTCCGAACCCGCGCGACGCGGTCCTCGGGCAGCAGGGTCATGGCCTGCTGGACGAAGGCCGGGCTGTCGTCGCTGGCGTAGCGGAAATAGACGGCCAGCGCCAGGGCGGCCCGGTCGTGATGGTCCAGACCCATGAAGGGCAGCCTGAGCACGCGCAGGAAAGCCTGTTCCGCCCGGTAGTCGGGATGCTCGCTCCAGAAGATGTCCCCCAGCAGACAAGCGGCGTGACGCAGGCGGGCCAGGCGCGGCGGCTCGTCGGGGAACAGGGGGCTCATCCAGGCCATCAGTTCCGCCGCGTGTTGCGGGAACCGTCCGGCGTCGCGGGCGGCGACGCTGGCGGCTTCCAGCAGCGGGTCGCCCTGCTGCATGGCCGGGGGCAGGGCCAGGTAGAACTGCCCCTCCCGCATGCCGTAGACGGAAAAGACCACGCGATCCGGTCGCACGCGCTCGATCAGGCGGGCCAAAAGACCAGCGGCGAGCGGCATGTGCGGCAGCCGTTTCTTGGAGACGCCGGGCACCTTTTCCAGGGACTTGGGGCTTTGGCGGGCGATGATGGAGATCAGGTCCAGGGCCTGCGCGGCGGGCAGGGTGAAATTGTCCAGGACGTGCAGCGGATAGTTCATCTGGTCGATCAGGACGCGGGCCAGGGCGCGCCACGATCCGCCGACCGCGTAGAGGGGTCTGCCCCGTCCCTGGTCCAGGAAGTCGACCGTCGCCAAGTGATGGTCCACCTGGGCGGCGGCCTTGAGGCGATCACCGCCGGAATGACCGGCCATGCGCAGGACACCCAGCGGCAAGGAGGCGAAGGCCCCGCAGGTCATGGCCTCGACCATCACCAGTTCCAGCGAACCGCCGCCCAGGTCGCAAACCATGCCGTTGGCGTCGGTGGTCGAGCAGAGAACCCCATAGGCGGCGCGGCGGGCCTCGTCCTCGCCCGACAGGAGCGTTACGGAGGCCCCGGTGCGGCGTTCGATCTCGGCGATGAAGGCGGCGCCGTCGGCGGCGTCGCGGGCCGCCGCCGTGGCCAGGACGTCCAGGCGCTGCACGGCCATGGCGTTGGCCAGGCCGACGAAGCGTTCGATGGCGTCCAGCGCCATGGGCACGCCCTGGGGATTGAGGCGTCCCGTCTCTTCCAGCGTCTGGCCCAGGGCGCAGGTGGCCTTTTCGTTGAACATGGCCATGGGCGTGCGTTGCAGCCCGTCGTAAACCACCAGCCGCACGGTATTGGAGCCGATGTCGATGATGCCGATGGGGGCGCCGTGCAGGCCGCGGCCCCCCACCGTGTCACCCGGCGCCTGACCGGAAACGTAGCCCATGCTTTGCCCTATCTCGTCGCCCAAGGCCGATCAATCCCGCTCCAGGTTCAGGCGCGGCACCCGCTTGCGGGGATGCTGCACGGCCGACCCCCGACCCGACAGGCTGGGGTTGGTCATGAAGTAGGTGTGGGCGGAGAAGGGATCGTCGGTGGTGACGTCGCGGACCCGGTCATAGGTGCCGTCCGGTTGCAGCAGCCAGGACTGGGCGGCGTCCTTCAGGTTGGCGACCATGATCTGGTCGAGCACCTGGGCGTGGACGGTCGGGTTCTCGATGGGTACGAAGGCTTCCACGCGCGACAGCATGTTGCGCGTCATCCAGTCGGCCGAGGAGATGTAGATCTTGGCGTCGGCGTGCGGCAGCCCGTTGCCGTCGCCGAAGCAGAAGATGCGCGAATGCTCCAGGAAGCGCCCGACGATGGATTTGACGCGGATGTTCTCCGACAGGCCGGGAACTCCGGGGCGCAGGCAGCAGATGCCGCGCAGGACGAGGTCGATCTGCACCCCCGCCATGGACGCCTCGTAGAGCTTGTCCATCAGCTTGGGGTCGACCAGCGAGTTCATCTTGGCCCAGATTTGCGCCGGACGCCCGGCGCGGGCGTGCTCGATTTCCCGCTCGATCAGTTCGATGACGTAGCTGCGCAGGCCCAGCGGCGCGATGTGCAGCTTTTCCATCTGCTCGGGCCGGGCGTAGCCGGTCATGAAGTTGAACGCCTTGGCGGCGTCGCGGCAGAGCGCCGGGTCGGAGGTGAAGAAGCTGAGGTCGGTATAGATCTTGGCGGTGATCGGGTGGTAGTTGCCGGTGCCGTAGTGGACGTAGGAGCGCAACTCGCCGCCCTCGCGCCGGGTCACCAGGCTGATCTTGGCGTGCGTCTTCAGGTCCATGAAGCCGTAGACCACGTTCACCCCGGCGCGTTCCAGGTCACGCGCCCACTGGATGTTGGCCTCTTCGTCGAAGCGGGCCTTCAATTCGACCATGGCGGTGACGGACTTGCCGTTCTCCGCCGCTTCGATCAGGGCGGCGACGATGGGGCTGCCCTTCGACGTGCGGTAGAGCGTCTGCTTGATGGAGACCGTGCCCGGATCGCGGGCGGCCTGACGCAGGAACTGGATCACCACGTCGAAGGATTCGTAGGGGTGGTGGACCAGGATGTCCTTCTTGCGGATGGCGGCGAAGCAGTCGCCGCCGAAATCACGGATACGCTCGGGGAAGCGGGCGTTGAAGGGAATGAACTGAAGGTCCGGGCGTTCGTCGGAAATCAGCTTCGAGGTGTCGGCCATGCCGATCAGGCCGTCGATGCGGAAGACGTCTTCCGCCGCCACGTCCATCTCGTCGCAGATGAGGTTGAACAGGTCGTCGGGCATGTCGGCGTTCAGCGTCAGGCGGATGCAATGGCCGCGACGACGGCGCTTCAGCGCCGTCTCGAAGGAGCGGACCAGATCCTCGGCCTCTTCGTCGACTTCCATTTCCGAGTCGCGGATGACGCGGAAGTGGCCGCCCTGGCTGACCTCGAACCCCGGGAACAGGGTGTCCAGGAACAGGCCGACGACGTCCTCCAGGGCCAGGAAGCGGATCTTCGGACCGGCCACGCGGACGAACCGCTGCAACTGCGTGGGCAGCGGCACCAGGGCGCGCAGCGGCTCGTGGTCCTCGCGCCGGGTCAGATGCAGCACCAGGGCGTGGGCCAGGTTGGGAATGAAGGGGAAGGGGTGCGCCGGATCGATGGCCAGCGGCGTGAGCACCGGGAAGATGTGCTCCATGAAGTGGGTTTCAAGCCACGCCACGTCGTCCTTGGAGAGGTCTTCCTTCTCGATGACGTGAACGCCGTTGTCGTGCATTTCCCGGCGCAGGGTGCTCCAGACGGTCTGCTGCACCTCGATCAGGCGGCGGGCTTCCTTGTTGATGGCGTCGAGCTGCTGGCTCGGCGTCAGACCGTCCTGGCTGGTGGTGGTGATGCCCGCGTGGACCTGTCCCTTCAGGCCGGCCACGCGGACCATGTAGAACTCGTCCAGGTTCGACGCCGAGATGGACAGGAAGCGCAAGCGTTCCAGCAGCGGATGGCGCGGGTTCTCGGCTTCTTCCAGGACGCGGGTGTTGAAGGCCAGCCACGACAGTTCGCGGTTGATGAAGCGGTCCTTGCTGTCGGCGGCGATGGCCGGGGAAGCGGCGGCCAGGGCACGCTGCTCATCGGTCTGCTGTTCGGTCATGGTGGTCTGATTGGTGGCGGCGGGCGGGGTCACGGGAGCATCGCCATCGGCGGGCTTGGCGCCGCCGCGCGGGGCACGGGCCGCCGGGGTCGGCTTGTCCTTCGGCTCCGCCGCGGCGCGGGCGACCTTCGGCGCCGGCATGCGGGCCGCGGCCTTGCCGCTGGTGGCGGCGGTGGCGGGCTTGCGGCTCGGGGTGCGGCGCGAGCCATGGCGCGGGCGGCCCGTGGGCGTGTCGTCGGACATGTCTGCGCTCTCCGTGGGAAGCGGCGCCCGGAGGAACCAGGCTGGGTGAGACAGTGAAATTTTCGTGTCGCCACGCGCCGGGGCCGCGCCCAGGCTCGTCATGACGGACTCCAGTCTATATAACCAGGGCGCGCGCTGGCGAACAATGCACCTTGGGTCCCGGACACGGAGCGAAGGGAAACTTTCATGGCAATGAAACGCTTGCACCTTCTGCGGCATGCCAAATCAAGCTGGGATGCGCCGGATCTGGACGATCACGACCGACCCCTGGCCGATCGCGGGCTGCGCGTCGCCCCCCTGATGGCCGAGCATCTGGCGGCGCGTGGTCTGTCCCCGGACGTGGTGCTCTGCTCCACCGCCGCGCGCGCCCGTCAGACCTTCGACGCCCTGGCGCCCCTGCTGGACGGCGTGCCGGTGATGTACGAGCGCGCGCTCTACGTCTTCCAGGGCAAGGCCCTGATCGACCGCCTGAAGGATCTGCCGGAGGATCTGTCCGAGGTCCTGGTGGTCGGCCACAATCCGGCCCTGGAAGAGACCGCCGTCCATCTGGCCGACGCGCGGACGTCGGGCCATCTTCTGGACCTTCTGCACGAAAAGTTCCCGACCGGCGCCTACGCGGCGCTGGAAACGGACGTCAAATGGAAGAAGCTGGCCGCCAACTGCGCCACCCTGGTGTCCTTCATCCGCCCCAAGGACGTGAAGATCTGACGCCCGGGGGCCGGACCGTCCTCCGTTCGCGCCTCAGTCGTCGCTGGTGTCCGGCTCCGTGTCGGGAGCGGCGTCCGGGGCGGCGTCGGCGTCGGCGTGGGTGTCCAGGGTCCGCTTGACCAGGGGCACCGTTATGCCGCGGTGCTCGGCCAGGCTCAGGCGGTCGGCCTCGGCGACCACGCGCCGGGCGGCGGCGAAGCTGCGGTCCATGTGGCGCAGCAGGTAGGTGATGACCTCGGTCCCCACCTTGAGCTGACGGTCGGCGAACAGCTTGACCAGGACGGCGGCCATGACGGCGTCGTCCGGCGGTCCGATGGCGACCGCCGGGCAGGCCGACAGGCGCGACCGCAGGTCGGGCAGGGCGGCCCAGCGTCCGGGGGCGCCCTTCGCCGTCAGCAGCAGGCGGACGCCGGATTCCTTGGCGCCGTTGTAGAGGTGGAACAGCGCCGTCTCGTCCAGCCCGGCGTCGGTGTCGTCGATCACCACGGCGGGCGCGGCGAGCAGGGTCGGCGGGTCGGGGGCGAAGCCCGGCGCGCCCGTTTCGACGCGGGCGCCGGAGCGGGCGGCGAAGACCTGGGCGAGGTGGGTCTTGCCGCATCCCGACGGTCCATGCAGGACCAGCGCCGGGGCGGGCCAATCCGGCCAGCGGTCCAGCCAGGCGACGGCCTCGGCGTTTCCGGCGGCGATCAGGAAATCCTCGCGGCCGAGCGCCGGGCGGTGGCCGAGGGGCAGGGGCAACTGTGTCATGGGGTGGGCGGCGGGTCCGACGGCGCCGCGTCCGCCGCGTCCGCCGCGTCGCGGGGATGGCCGGTGTGGTAGACCTCGCTGTCCAGGTAGCGGCGCAGCGAATAGCGGATCAGGACCCCGGCGACGGCGGCCACGGGCACCGCCAGCAGGACGCCGACGAAGCCGAACAGGGAGCCTCCGGCCAGCAGGGCGAAGATGATCCAGACCGGATGCAGGCCGACCCTTTCGCCGACCAGATAGGGGGATAGGAAATTGCCCTCGACGAACTGGCCGACCAGGAACACCCCGGCCACGGCCAGGATCGGCGTCCAGTCGCTGAACTGGGCGAAGGCCAGCGCCATGGAGACGACGAACCCGGACACCGAGCCGACATAGGGAATGAAGCTGACGAGGCCGGACACCAGCCCGACCACCAGCCCCAGATCCAGGCCGATGACCGACAGGCCGATGGCGTAGAAGGCGCCGAGGACCAGGCAGACCGACGCCTGGCCGCGCACGAACCCGGCCAGGGTCTCGTCGATTTCCCGCATGCGGTCGTGGATGACGTCGCGATGGGCGCGCGGCAGCCAGCCGTCCACGGTCTCGACCATGCGATCCCAGTCGCGCAGCAGGTAGAAGGCGACCACCGGGGTGATGACCAGCAGGGAGAGGACGTTGATGAGCGCCAGCGAGCCCGTCAGCAGGCCGCGCACGAAGCTCACCGACCACGAGGCCACGTCGCCGAGCATGGAGGTGGCGCCGTCCTGGAGCTTTTGCACCTGCTCGGGCGGCAAGACCTCGGCGATGTGGCGGACCACCGGCTCCAGGCGGCCTTCCAGGGCCTTGGCGTAGGCCGGGAGGCGGGACAGGAAGTCGGTGATCTCGCCCTGCAGGGCGGGCAGCAGGATCAGCAGGCCGATGACGAAGGCCAGCAGGAACAGCGTGGTGATGACCACCGTCGCCATCATGCGCGACAGGCCCCGGTTTTCCAGCCAGTCGGCGATGGGGTCCAGGAAATAGGCCACGGCGGCCCCGGCCACGAAGGGCAGAAGCACCGAGCGCAAGAGGTAGATCAGGGCCAGCGACACGGCCAGGAAGACCAGCCAGAACCGCCAGTGGCGGGCGACGGGAACCGCCGTCGCGTTCGTGACCTCGTCGTTGCTCACCGTCGTGCCCCTTGTCGTCCCGTCAAGGCGTCAATCCGCCAGCGCCCGTTTGGCCCAACCATAGCCATAAGCCGCGCCCGACGCCACGGTCGTCGCGGCGGCGGTCCACACCAGAACGCTCAGCGCCGCGCGGGCGATGCCGCTGTCCGCCCAGCCGAAGGCGGGTAGGGCCAGGGTCGCGGCGACCAGCGACGCCTGGACCAGGGTGTTGGCCTTGGAAATCGCGATGGGGGCCATGGCCAGGGACAGGCCCGCGACCGCCGACAGCAGGACCGCCCCCATGATCGCCAGGTCGCGGGCCACCACCAGGACGGCCAGCCACGACGGCAGCCAGTCGAGCACCCCGAGCGTCACCACGGCGCCGATCATCAGCACCTTGTCGGCCAAGGGATCGAGATAGGCGCCGATGGCCGTCTCGCCGTCGAAGCGGCGGGCCAACCAGCCGTCGGCGGCGTCCAGCAGGGCGGCCAGGACGAAGACGGCGAAGGCCCATCCGGCGGCCCCCTCGATCAACAGGGCGATGACCACCGGCGCCAGAAGCAGGCGCACGAGGCTCAGGGCGTTGGGCAGCTTGGACAGCATCAGCGGGGCGCGGTGACGCCTCCGCCGACGAAGGTGGTGGCGCCCGCCTCAGGCTCGACCGCGGTCGCGTCGTCGGAGGGCGCCGGGCGTTGGATCGGGGCGGCGGTCGCGGGGGCGGTCGTCCCGAAGGCGGGGTCCGTCCCCCGCGGCGGCAGGTCGCGCGCGTTGCCCTGGGAGGTGTAGAAGCGGGGCTGCCGCTCCGTCGGGGCGCCGCTTTCGATCAGCCAGTATCCCTCCTCGCGCGTCATGCGCAGGCCGTAGGGCGCCAGGGATTCCGCCAGTTGCGCCGGCGTCGCCCGGGCCGTCACCTGGATTTGGGCGCGGTCACGGGTCAGAGCCTGCAGGGACCAGGAGTCGACGGTGGTCATCTCGGTCAGGGCGCGGCGGACGCTGAGCCAGTCGTGCAGCGACCCGATGGGCGCCAGGATGGTCAGGGTTTCCGCCGGTCCGGCGGCGACCAGACCGGAGCGGCTGACCTTCCAGTCGGTCTCCATCTGGCGGCGGATATCCTGGGCGGCGCGGCGCAGGGTGTCGACCAATTCCTCGCCCGGCTGGGCCTCGGCCACCGTCGAGACGGTCTCGCCGTCGCGGTCGGCCGAGGCGGTGACGCGGGCCGGGGCGCCGTCCGCCGCCGGTTGCAGGACGGCGCGGGCGATCAGCGCCCCGTCGGCGCCGTAGCGTTCGGTGATGGCGGCCAGGGCGTCGGCGTCCGCCGCCTCGGCGCGCGCGGCGTCGATGGCCAGGACGTCCTCCAGGTCGCCCAGCGGCGTCTCCAGCGGTTGCAGGCCGCCGCGCGGCAGGCCGCTCCAGGCTGTCCGCCAGGGGTTGGGATCCTCCCACAGGACCGGCTGCGACTCGGGCGTCGCCCGCCACAGGGGCAACACCACCAACGGCTGGGCGGCCTCGTCCACGAAGGGAACCTGGGCCTGCCGCAACAGCGCCTGGACCGCCTGCGGCATGAAGCTGACGGTCATCTTGGCCAGGTAGCGGACGGCGGAGGTCTTTTCGTCGGCGAGGCTGAGGCCGAGCACCATCTGTTCGACCTGGGCGGCGTCCGGCGTCGGCAGTTGTCCATGGACATCGCCCGGGGTCAGGCGTTCCAGCAGGCGGCGCAGCGCCTCTTGCTGGCCCAGGGCGATGGCCACTTCACGGGCCTTGGCGGCGTTCTCGGCGGAGGCGTCCACCGGCACGTCGCGGACCGTATAGACCGCCGATGACTGGGCCTGGGCCGGGGCGGGTCCCACCATGGCGGCGATGAGCAGCGCCAGCGCCGTTGCAATGCCCGCGCGATGCAGTATCTTCGCCGTCCGAAGGGATTCCCCCCACACGTTCCGCCCCCAACCGTTCTGCGAGGCCGTCATTCCTACTCCTTCCGACACGTCCGGTCTGAGCTACAAGGATGCTGGCGTTGACATTGACGCCGGAAACGCCCTTGTGCAAGCCATCAAGCCCTTGGCCAAGGCGACCATTCGCTCCGGGGCCGACTCCGACCTGGGCGGATTCGGTGCCTTGTTCGACCTGAAGGCCGCCGGTTTCACCGACCCGATCCTGTGCGCGGCGACGGACGGCGTGGGCACCAAGCTGAAGATCGCCATCGACGCCGACCAGCACGACACCGTGGGCATCGACCTTGTCGCCATGTGCGTCAACGATCTGGTGGTTCAGGGGGCCGAGCCGCTGTTCTTCCTCGACTACTTCGCCACCGGCAAGCTGGCGGTGGAGAAGGCGCGCGACGTCGTCGCCGGGATCGCCGAGGGTTGCAAGCAGGCCGGATGCGCCCTGATCGGCGGCGAGACGGCGGAAATGCCCGGCATGTACGGGGACGGCGACTATGACCTAGCCGGGTTCTCGGTCGGCGCCGCCGAACGCGACCAGCTTCTGGACGGTTCCGGAGTGGCGGCGGGCGACACCCTGATCGGCCTCGCCTCGTCGGGGGTTCATTCCAACGGCTTCTCCCTGGTGCGCAAGATCGTCGAGCGGTCGGGCCTCGCC
>CAZFRK010000107.1:0-9211 GCA_964521375.1 uncultured Rhodobacterales bacterium | reverse complement strand
TTCCAGAACACCTGCGCCGGTGTGGCGCTGTAGGTGCGCATCAGGTCCATGGCCAGGCGGTCGGCCGACCGCAGCCCCTTCACCATGCCGATGGTGACCGGGAAGAAGCAGAGGTACATGGAGATGATCGCCTTGGGCAGAAGGCCGGTGAAGCCCAGGTTGCCAAGGACGACGACGATCATCGGCGCGATGGCCAGGATGGGAATGGTCTGCGAGGCGATGACCCAGGGCAGCAAGGACCGTTCCAGGGTGCGCACCGTGACGATGCCGATGGCGAGCACCACGCCCAGAACGGCGCCCATGGCGAAGCCGAGCAGGGTGGAGCTGGAGGTGACGCCGGTGTGCAGAAGCAGGTTGCGCACGTTGTCGACGGGCCAGCGGGTGACGCTTTCATAGATGTCGGCGACGATGCGCTCGGGCGTCGGAAGAATGGGGCGCTTGGCCTCGAAGCTGGCGGCGGCGACCTGCGTGAAGCTGGGGGCCTCGACACCCTGGCGGGCCAGTTGCTCGATGGCCTGGGGACCGTTCAGATAAATGGCGCCGCCGTACCACAGGGCCAGCAGCGCTGCGGCGACCACGGCCACCGGGAAAGCCCGGAAGCGCAGCCAGCCGGTCACGCCGGTGGGGCTAGTCATAGCTGTGGCCCTCCGCCAGCCCGTTGCGCACGCGGGCCGAAATCTCGGCGAATTCAGGCGTTTCGCGGATGTCGAGGGTGCGTTCGCTGGGCAGGTGGGAGCAGTCGATGACCTCTAGGATGCGGCCCGGACGGGGACTCATGACGACGATGTGGGTGGACAGGAACACCGCCTCGGCGATGGAGTGGGTGACGAAGACGCAGGTCTTCTGGGTTTTCCGCCAAAGCTGCGTCAGTTCCAGGTTCAGGTGGTCGCGGGTGATTTCGTCCAGCGCCCCGAAGGGTTCGTCCATCAGCAGAATGTCGGGATTGAGCGCCAGGGCGCGGGCGATGGAGGCGCGTTGCTGCATGCCGCCCGACAGTTGCCAGGGGTACTTCTTCTCGAACCCGGCGAGGCCCACCAGGTCCAGCTTCTCGGCGGCGACGCGCTGGCGTTCGTCGCGGCTGGTGCCGCTCATTTCCAGCGGCAGGCAGACGTTGGAGGCGATGTCGCGCCAGGGCATCAGGGCCGGGGCCTGGAAGACGTAGCCGTAGCGGCGCTTCAGGCGCGCCTGCTCGGGGCTCATGCCTTCCACGGAGATGTCGCCGGCGGTCGGTTGTTCCAGGTCGGCGATGACGCGCAACAGGGTCGTCTTGCCGCAGCCCGACGGGCCGATCAGCGACACGAAGTCGCCTTGGCCGATGGTCAGGGTGATGTCGTCCAGCGCATAGACCGGTTGGTCGGCCCCCTGGAAGGTCAGGGACAGATGACGGATATCGACGACCGGAATCGCGGGGTTGGGCGTCGCGGCGGCGGTAGACCGAGGCGCGGTGTCATGGCTCCGCGGGTCAGGGGCGCCAGCTGTCTGCGTCATAAGACTCCTCCGGGTCAGGTGAGCGTTGCGCCAACCGGTGCGAGACGCCTCGCAAGCCTTGGGCCAATTGGCGAAATCAGGGGTTCATGAAGTTCTAATATGTTGAAAAGAAATATCTTAAAGCTGACCGCGCGGACAGTTTTTAGACTGCGTCCAGGGTCGGTCCCGGGTCTTTCCGCCCAAAAGGGCGTCACTTGGGAGCCGATTATTTGGGCATGCCTGAAATTTGGGCCTTCTGGTGAGGCCGGAACGATCCCCGTGGGAGGCGAGGTGTCCCGGCCTCGACCTTTGGTCCTAGCCTGGCGGAAGGTCGCTTCGGACCGAACGGCTTAGCGGGCCACCGCCTTCGGCTGGTTGGCCTGGCGGATTTTCTCCATCGCTCCGAAGATCGGCTGGAAGGCCGGGCGGTCGAAGTAGCGACCGGCGCCGCGCACGGCCTTCAGGTCGCCCTTGTCGTAGGTGACCACGCCGCGCGACAGGGTGTAGGCGGGCAGGCCGGTGACCTCCATGCCCTCGAAGATGTTGGTGTCCACCTTCTGGAAATGGGTCTTGGCCGAGATGGTCTTGGTCGCCTTGGGGTCCCACACCACGATGTCGGCGTCGGCGCCCGGGGCGATGGCGCCCTTGCGCGGGTAGACGTTGAAGATCTTCGCCGCGTTGGCCGAGGTCACGGCGACGAACTCATTCATGGTCAGGCGACCAGTGTTCACGCCGTGGGTCCACAGCGCGACCATGCGATCCTCGACGCCGCCGGTGCCGTTGGGGATCTTGGTGAAGTCGTCCTTGCCCATGGCCTTCTGATCGGCGCAGAAGCAGCAGTGGTCGGTCGCCGTGGTCTGAATCATGCCCGACTGCAGGCCCTTCCACAGGGCTTCCTGGTGTCTCTTGGGGCGGAACGGCGGGCTCATGACGTGGGCGGCGGCCTTGTCCCAATCCTTGTCCAGATAGACGCTGTCGTCGATCAGCAGGTGCCCGGCCAGGACTTCGCCGTAGCACCGCTGGCCGGAGGCACGGGCGCGGGCGATTTCCTGCAAGGCGTCCTCGGCGGAGACATGGACCAGATAAAGCGGCACGCCGATCACCTCGGCCAGACGCAGGGCGCGGTTGGCGGCCTCGCCTTCCGCCGGGGCGGGGCGGGACAGCGGATGGGCTTCCGGTCCGGTCAGCCCGGCGGCCAGGAGCTGACGCTGCAACTGGAACACCAGCTCGCCGTTTTCGGCGTGACAAGTCGGGATGGCGCCCAGTTCGAGGCAGCGGTTGAACGAGTTGTAGAGGATCTCGTCGTCCGCCATGATGGCCCCTTTGTAGGCCATGAAGTGCTTGAAGCTGTTGACGCCCTTTTCATTGACCAGAGTGCCCATGTCGTCGCGCACGCTGTCGTCCCACCACGTCACGGCGACGTGGAAGGAATAGTCGGCGCAGGACTTTTCGGCCCACTCCCGCCAGGTGTCGTAGGCCTCCATCAGGCGCTGCTGGGGGCTGGGGATCACGAAGTCGATGATGGAGGTGGTGCCGCCCGCCATGGCGGCGGCGGTGCCGGTTTCGAAATCCTCGCTGGCGACGGTGCCCATGAAGGGCAGCTGCATGTGGGTGTGCGGGTCGATGCCGCCGGGCATGACGACGCAACCACCCGCGTCGAGGATCTCGGTCCCGGCGGGGACGTCGATGTCCGTGCCGACGGCGGCGATCAAGCCGTCCTCGACCAGCACGTCGGCGCGCTTGGTTTCGTCCGCGGTAACGACGGTGCCGCCTTTGATCAGGATTCCCATGGGTCACTCCTCGGGTCTGATGGCCGACGCCGTCCCCTCTCGGGCGGTCAGTCCTCGTCGGCCGGGTTGGGTCGGTCGAGCGGGCCGCCACCATCGACCGCTCCGGCGTCCGGAGACAGCCCGAACCCGCGCAGGACGAAGGACGTCACCTGATCGGTGATGTAGGTCCAGTCTTCCCGGGACAGGGTCCGTTTGTTCAGCACCGCGCGAATTTGGAAATCGAAGTCCGCGTAATGCTGGGTGATGGCCCAGATCATGAAAAGGGTGTGGCGCGGATCGATCGGGGCGATCAGCCCGCGATCGATCCAGGTGGTGAAGACGGCGGTCTTTTCCTCGACCACCGCGCGCAGGTCCTCGGACAGGAAGTCCGACAGGGCCTCGGCGCCGTGAATGATCTCGTTGGCGAAGACCTTCGATGCCTCGGGCCGGGTACGGCTGACGTTCATCTTGGCTTCGATGTAGGCCCGCAGCGCCGTCGCCGGATCGGCGTCGGCGCTGAGACGGCCCGCCGGACGCAGCCATTCCTCGATGATGTCGTCGAGCAGCGTCCGGTAGAGGTCTTCCTTGGTGCCGAAGTAATAGTGGACGTTGGCCTTGGGCAGACGGGCCTGGGCGGCGATGTCGTTCATGGTCGCGCCCGCGAATCCCCGCTCGGCGAAGACACGCTCCGCCGCCTTGAGGATCTTGCGTTCGTTGCCGCGACGAATGCGGCCCTTGGGCGCTACTGACACCGTCATCCCTGCCTGTTCCCGTTCCATGATCGGACCGACCCGCCCCCGTGGCGGGCCGTCCCGTCATGGTCTAGCACAAACCGCCTCAGGCGGTCGTGGGCGAGGCCGCCTTAGCGGTCTCCAGGACGGCGTGCAGCAGCACGTCGGCGCCTGCTTCGACCCATTCGGGCTTGGCGTCCTCGACCTCGTTGTGGCTGATGCCGTCGACACAGGGGATGAAGATCATGCCGGTCGGGCAGACGGCGGCCATGTAGCAGGCGTCGTGCCCGGCGCCGGAGACCATGTCGCGGGTCGAGAAGCCGCCCGCCTCGACGCCCTTGCGCACGGCCTTGACGCAGGTCTCGTTGAACTTCACCGGGGCGTAGTACCAAATCTGTTCGAAGGCGTTGTCCAGGCCGATTTCGGCGGCGATCTTGTCCACTTCGGCGCGCAACTCGGCGTCCATCTTGGCCAGGATGGCGTCGTCGGGGTGGCGGAAGTCGACGGTGAAGAAGACCTGACCCGGAATGACGTTGCGCGAATTGGGGTGGATCTGCATCAGGCCCACGGTGGCGCAGGCATAGGGGGCGTACTTCAGGCCGATGGCGTTGACCGCGTTGACCACGCGCGCCGCCCCCAATAGGGCGTCCTTGCGGCGGTTCATGGGCGTCGGTCCGGCGTGGCTTTCGACGCCGGTGAAGGTGATCTCGTACCAGCGCTGACCCTGGCAATCGGTGACCACGCCGACGGTCTTGTCCTCGGCCTCCAGGATCGGACCCTGCTCGATATGGGCTTCGAAGTAGGCGCCGACCGGATGGGCCTTGATGGAGGCTTCGGCCTCACCGGCATAGCCGATGCGCTCCAGCTCCTCGCCCATGGTCTTGCCGTCCAGGTCGGCGCGAGACAAGCCGTAGTCCAGGTCGAAGACGCCGGTGAAGACGCCCGAGGCGACCATGGCCGGGGCGAAGCGCGAGCCTTCCTCGTTGGTCCAGGCGGCGACCTCGATGGGGGCCTCGGTCTCGATGCCGAGGTCGTTGAGCGAGCGCACGACCTCCAGCCCGGCGAGAACACCGTAGACGCCGTCGAAGCGACCGCCGGTCGGCTGGCTGTCCAGGTGGCTGCCCATCATCACCGGCGGCAGGTCGGGGTTCTTGCCCGGACGACGGGCGAAGATGTTGCCGATCTTGTCCACGGTGACGGTGCAGCCCGCCTCTTCGCACCACTTCACGAAAAGGTCGCGCCCGGCCTTGTCGACGTCGGTCAGGGCCAGACGGCAGACGCCGCCTTTTTCCGTCGCGCCGTTCTTGGCCATTTCCATCAGGCTGTCCCACAGGCGGGACCCATTGCTTTTCAGGTTCTGCATGGCTCGGTCTCCAGTCGGATTCATTCGGCGGCTTGCTTGGGGCGCAGGGGATTGCGCGGATCGTTGGGCCAGGTCACGTAGGGCTTGTCGGTGGCGACCGGCTCCATGGTGATGCAACTCGGCACCGGGCAGACCAGGGAGCAGAGGTTGCACCCCACGCAGTCCTCGTCGACCACCGAGAACACCCGGTTGCCCGGCGTGCCGGACACGGCGATGGCCTGGTGGCTGGTGTCCTCGCAGGCGATATGGCAGCGCCCGCAGTCGATGCAGAGGTCGGGGTCGATGACCGCCTTGACGTCGTAGTTGATGTTCAGTTCGTTCCAGTCGACGGTGTTCTTCACCGCCATGCCAGAGAATTCGGCGACGCTGGTCAGGCCCTTTGAGTCCATCCAGTCGGACAGGCCGTCGATCATGTCCTCGACGATGCGGAAGCCGTAGTTCATGACCGCCGTGCAGACCTGCACGTTGTCGGCGCCAAGGGCGATGAACTCGGCCGCGTCGCGCCAGGTGGTGACGCCGCCGATGCCCGAGATGGGCAGGGCCGCGGTATCGGGATTGCGGCCGATTTCGGCCACCATGTTCAGCGCGATGGGCTTGACCGCCGGGCCGCAATAGCCGCCGTGGCTGCCCTTGCCGTCGACCACCGGGTTGGGGGCCATGACGTCCAGATCGACCCCGACGATGGAGTTGACGGTGTTGATCAGCGACACGCCGTCGGCGCCGCCGCGCTTGGCGGCCTCGGCGGACCACAGGATGTTGGTGATGTTGGGGGTCAGCTTGACCAGGACCGGCATGTTGGTCGCGGCCTTGGCCCAGCGGGTGACCTGTTCGACCATTTCCGGCACCTGACCGATGGCCGACCCCATGCCGCGTTCGCACATGCCGTGCGGGCAACCCAGGTTCAGTTCCAGGCCGTCGGCGCCGGTGGCCTCGATCTTCTTGATCAGACCGGCCCAGGCCTCTTCTTCCATGACCGCCATCAGGGAGACGACCATGGCGCGGTCCGGCCATGCCTTCTTGACCTCGGCGATTTCACGCAGGTTGACGTCCAGCGGGCGGTCGGAGATCAGTTCGATGTTGTTGATGCCGATCAGTTGGCGGTTGGCGTCCATGTGGCCGCCGTAGCGGCTGGACATATTGACCACCGGCGGGTCTTCGCCCAGCGTCTTCCAGACGACGCCGCCCCAGCCCGCGGCGAAGGCGCGTTCGACGTTGTACTTCTTGTCCGTCGGCGGCGCCGAGGCCAGCCAGAACGGGTTGGGGGATTTGATCCCGGCGATGGTGCAGCTCAGGTCGGCCATGCTGTCGGTCCTCCTCAGGCCATCAGGAAGGCGTTGATGGCGGCGGCGGCGCGCTTGCCGTCCTCCACCGCGCGGACGGTCAGGTCGGGGCCGTTCCAGATGCAGTCGCCCCCGGCGAAGATCTTGGCGTTGGTCGTGGTGTAGGCCTCGGTCACGGCGACGCGCCCGTTGTGCAGATCGACGCCCGCCAGATCGTCGCTCCGCAGCTTCTGGCCGACGGCCTTCAGCACCAGATCGGCGGCGACGGTTTCGGTCTCGCCGGTGGCGACCAGCGTGCCGCCGTCTTCCAAGCGTGTCGTCTCCAGGGTGACGCCGGTCACGGCGCCGTCGCCGACGAAGGCCGTCGGCGTGGACCAGAAGCGTACCTCGACGCCGTTGGCGCGGGCCAGATCCAGCTCCCATTGGGTGGCGGTCATCTGGCCTTCGCCCCGGCGATAGGCGAGCGTCACCTTGGCGCCCAGGCGGGCCGACTGCACGGCGGCGTCGATGGCGGTATTGCCGCCGCCCAGCACGACGACGCGCGGCGGCACGGGGAAGGCCGCCGCGTCGGGCGCCTGACGGAGTTCGGCGATGAAGTCCACGGCGTCGCGGACGCCCTCCAGATCCTCGCCCGGCAGGCCGAGGGCGGCGGTGCTGGACAGGCCGACGCCCAGGAATACGGCATCGAAGGAGGCGGCCAGCTCGCTCAACTGGATGTCGCGACCAAGCGCCGTGGAGGTGACGATGGTAATGCCGCCCACGGACAGGATGAAGGCCAGTTCCTTCCGCGCGAAGTCGTTGGCCATCTTATAGGCGGCGAGGCCGTACTCGTTCAGGCCGCCGGCCTTGGAGCGGGCTTCATAGACGGTGACGTTGTGACCCTGACGGGCCAAGGCGTGCGCGCAGGAGAGACCCGCCGGGCCTGCGCCGACGACGGCGACCTTGCGGCCTGTCTCGGGGGCGCGGGTGAAAGGCTGGGCGCCGGAGGCGAAAAGGGCGTCCGTGGCGTACCGTTGCAGGCGCCCGATGGCGACGGGGCGCTCTTCGGCGGTGTTGCGCACACAGGCGGCTTCGCAGAGTTCCTCGGTCGGGCAGACGCGGGCGCAGGTGCCGCCCATGACGTTGGCGCTCAGGATGGTGCGTCCGGCGGCGGCGGGCAGGCCGCTGCTGATGCGCCGGATGAAGCCGGGAATGTCGATGGCGGTCGGGCAGGCCTCGACGCAGGCGGCCTCCCAGCAATAGAGGCAGCGATTGCTTTCGGCCATCGCCTGGATATCGGTCATGGGGGGGATGAGATCGTCGAACCCGCCGGAGCGGGCGCTTTCGGGAATATCGTGCGCAGGGCGGTGGGTGCTCTGGACGGTCATGCGGTGTCCTCCCGTCGGGCGCTTGAGGTCAAAAACCTGTCCAGATGGTCAAAGCAATTGGCGTGCCAGCAAGTAAAGCTAAGGGTTCTCGGGGATTTAGCTGACCAAACGGTCAAGTTCGCTGCATCGCAAAAGCCTAAATTATGTGCATCTTGATTAAATGGTCGTCACGTAATCATATTCGATGCATGAAAAATGGGCCGCTCCTCTGGTCGGGAACGGCCCATGCGAAGGGTCTTCGGTGTCGGATCAGGTCTATCCGAGCGTCGGGAAATTGAACGCCGCTCCGGCGCGAATGCCCGTCGGCCAGCGCGTGGTGACGGTCTTCAGGCGGGTATAGAACTGCACGCCTTCCGGTCCGTAGATGCCGTGGGCGCCGAAGCTCGACGCCTTCCAACCGCCGAAGCTGTGGTAGGCGACCGGCACGGGGATCGGCACGTTGACGCCGACCATGCCGATGTTGACTTGCTGGGTGAAGGCGCGGGCCGCGTCGCCGTCACGGGTGAAGATGGCGGTGCCATTGCCGTACTGGTGCGCGGTGATCAGGCCGACGGCGGTCTCGAAGCTGTCGGCGCGCACCACGGACAGAACCGGGCCGAAGATCTCCTCGCGGTAGATGGTCATCTCCAGGGTCACGCGGTCGAACAGGCTGCCGCCGACGAAGAAGCCGTTCTCGTAGCCCTGCAGGGTCAGGCCACGCCCATCGACGACCAGGTCGGCGCCTTCGGCGACGCCCGCGTCGATGTAGCCCGTCACCTTGTCCAAATGGGCGCGGGTGACCAGCGGCCCCATTTCGGCCTCCGGATCGGTGGAGGGGCCGACCTTCAGGGCGCGGACGCGCGGCGCCAGCGCGGCGACCAGACGGTCGGCGGTTTCCTCGCCGACCGGCACGGCCACGGAGACCGCCATGCAGCGTTCCCCGGCGGAGCCGTAGCCCGCGCCCATCAGGGCGTCGGCGGCCTGCTCCATGTCGGCGTCGGGCATGACGATCATGTGGTTCTTCGCCCCGCCGAGCGCCTGGGCACGTTTGCCGTGGGCGGCGGCGGTGGCATAGACGTATTGGGCGATGGGCGTGGAGCCGACGAAGGAGACGGCGGCCACGTCGGGGTGCGTGAGCAGGGCATCGACCGTCGGCTTGCCGCCTTGGACCAGCGTCAGGGCGCCTTCGGGGACACCGGCCTCGTGGGCCAGATCGACCACCAGCCGGGCGGCGGAAGGATCCCGCTCCGACGGC
>CAZFRK010000106.1:0-9247 GCA_964521375.1 uncultured Rhodobacterales bacterium | reverse complement strand
GACAAGATCATCCAGAACGTCGAACACGACGAAACCTACCTGCGCCTGCGCGCCGCCCAGCGCGAACAGCCCGAAGGCACCGCGTCGGACGCCATTTCCGCCGCCGCCGGGCAGGTCTCGCGAACCATCGGCGCCAAGGCCATCGTCACCTTCACCTCGTCGGGGTCGACCACCCTGCGGGTGGCCCGCCAGCGTCCGCGCGCCCCCATCCTGTGCCTGACGCCCAACCTGCACGTCGCCCGCCGACTGGCGCTCTGCTGGGGCGCCCATTGCGTCAAGACCGCCGACATCAACAGCTTCTCCGACATGGTCGCCAAGGCCTGTCGGGCGGCGCGGCGGGACGAGTTCGCAATCGGCGGCGAGCGCGTCGTGATCGTCGCCGGGGTGCCCTTCGGAACCCCCGGCACGACCAACATCCTGCGCATCGCCTGGGTCGAGGACGAGTGTTGACGCGGCCCTGAGACCGCGCCCGGAACCTGAACGCCCGATGAACGACGACTTCAGAAGGCGTTCAGGCATCCCCCTGTAGACATGTGGACATCGCACACGTCACCAGGAGGATGACCCCCATGAAGACCAAGATCGTTCTGTCCACCCTCGCCGCCGCCGTCGCCCTGCCGCTGCTCGCCGCCCCGGCGCTGGCCGACCGCGACGATGACGATGACCGCTCCTTCGCCTGGGGTGGCCGCATGCTGTCGCGCATGGACAGCAACGGCGACAACAAGGTCAGCCAGGACGAGTTCCTGGCCCGTCGCATGGACATGTTCAAGCGCATGGACACCGACGGCGACGGCCGCCTGACCGCCGCCGAGGCCGCCGCCGGCATGCCCGGCCCGGGCACCGCCGCGCCCGCCGAGATGCGGGCCATGCACCAGGCCATGATGGACGGCAAGTTCCGCGGCCAGGATGCGGACGGCGACGGCGCCATCTCGGCGGAAGAGTTCACCACCATGCCCGCCCTGCGCTTCGCCATGATGGACGCCAACAAGGACGGCGCCATCACCGCCGACGAAATGCGCGGCGGCAAGGGCTTCCCCGGCATGTCCGGCTCCTATGGCGGCATGATGGGCGGCCACCACGGCAAGGGCGACTGGGGCGGTCGCGGCTACGATCGCGACTAAGCCGACGCCCAGGAAGCGAAGACCGCCTCAGGCTCCCTCCACCGGCGGCAAGCCCTCGGGTCGAGGCCCGCCGGTGGCCCAGTCGAGCAGTTCGACGTAATGGACCACCGGCAGGTGGGTGGCCTCGTCGATGTGGTGGAGGCAGCCGATATTGGCCGTCGCCACCACGTCCGGCTCCAAACGCTCCAGGCTCGCCGTCCGGCGGGCCTGGAGGCGGTTGGAGAGATCGGGGTGAAGGATGGCGTAACTGCCCGCCGACCCGCAGCAGAGATGCGGATCCGCCGGAAGGGAGACCCGGAACCCCACCGCTTCCAGCACCGTCCGGGGCAGGTCCCGCAGCCCCTGCCCATGTTGCAGGGAACAGGGCGGATGCCAGGCGACATGGACGGGCCCTGTCGGCTCCCGCGCCGCCTCCCCCAAAGGCCCGGCCAGATCCCGCAAGACCTCCGACAGATCCCGCGTCTTGGCGGCGACCGCCGCCGCCCTGGCGGCATGGGTCTCGTCCCCGGCCAGAAGATGGCCGTAGTCCTTGACCGACACGCCGCAGCCCGACGCGTTGACCACCACCGCGTCCAGGTCGCCACAGGCGTCCCAGGCATCCACGTTGGCCCGCGCGAAGGCGCGCGCCTCCGCCGTCTGGCCCATATGGTGCGACAGGGCGCCGCAACACCCCTGCCCCCTGGGCACCACCACCTCGGCCCCCAGGCGGGTCAGGAGACGCACGGTCGCGGCGTTGATCTGCGGACTGAGCGCCGGTTGCACGCAGCCGGTCAGGAGAGCGACCCTCATCCGACGCGCGCCCCGGGCGGCGAAGGTTCCGGGACGGTTCTCCGGGCCGACCGGGGCCAAGGCCGTCGGCGCCTTCTCCAGCATGCCGCGCAGGCGGCCCGGCGCCAGGGCGGCGAAGGGGCGGGCTAGGCGGGCCAACGCCATCATGGCGCGGAACCGTCCGGCATGGGGCAGGACCACCCGCAGCAGGCGGCGCAGCAGGCGCTCCGGCAGGGGGCGACGCCCGGTCCGCTCGATATGCTCCCGCGCCTGATCGACCAGCCGCCGATAGTCGACGCCCGACGGGCAGGTCGTCATGCAGGACAGGCAGGTCAGGCAGCGATCCACATGGCGCGTGACATGAACGCTCGCCGGGCGGTCGTTCTCCAGCATGTCCTTGATGAGGTAGATGCGACCGCGCGGGCTGTCCAATTCGTCGCCCAGCAACACGTAGGTCGGACAGGTCGCGGTGCAGAAGCCACAGTGGACGCATGCGCGCAGGATGCGGTCGGCTTCGCGGATGGCGGGATGTCGCCTTTGGGCGTCGGTGAAGCGGGTTTCCATGGCTACACCCCCGCGACCATGCGTCCGGGGCTGAAGACGCCGCCGGGATCAAGGGACTGCTTCACGCGTCGGGTCAGGGCCGCCAGCCCATCGTCCTGCGGTGGGAAGACGGCGACCCGGCGCCGCGTTTCCTCGGGGGCGCGGATCAGGGTCGCGTGGCCGGACCCGGCGCCATGGGCCACCGCGCCACGCACGACCCCCTCGGCGGCGTCGGCGCGCGGCGGAATGGCGAGCCAGATCAGCCCGCCGCCCCAGTCGAGGACGGCTCGCCCCGCCACCCCGGCGTCGCGCAAGGCGGCCAGCACGGCGGGCGCGTCGGTCGGCGGCACCGACAGACGCCACAGCAGGTGATCGCGCGGCTCGGCCACGAGCGCCAGGCGGCGCATCTCCTCCCACAGGGCCGCCGAGCGACGGCTGTGCAGTTCCTCCGTCTCGCCCAGGTCGGCGAAATCGGCGCGCAGGGCGGCGCAGCGGTATTCCACCGACGGCGCGGGGCCTTCCACCCGCAGAATGGTAACCGCCCGCCCGGCGCCCGCCACCCAGTCGACGCCCGACGCGGCCGCGGCGTCCCGGGGCAGATGGGCGGCGCCGGACACCTCGTGGGCCGAGCCCAGCGCCCGGCTCATGGCCGCCACGGCGCGCGCCTCGTCGAGCCCCGGTATCAGGATGGTGCGCTGCTTTTCGGGCATGGGCAGAACCTTCAGCGTGACCTCGGTCAAGGCGGCCAGGGTTCCCCAGGACCCGCACAAAAGCTTGCTCAGATCGAAGCCCGTGACGTTCTTGACCACGCGCCCCCCGGCCTTGAAGGGAACGCCGGTGCCGCCGACGCCCTTGCAGCCCAGCAGGTGGTCGCGCGCGGCCCCTACCGCGACGCGCCGAGGCCCGGCCAGATTACAGGCGACGAGGCCGCCGATCGTGCCGCTGTCCGGGGTCTCCCCGAAGAGGGCGGCGGGATCGAGCGGTTCGAAGGCCAGCCTCTGTCCCGCCGCTTCCAGGGCGGCGTGAATCTCGACCAGGGGCGTCCCCGCCCGCGCGGTCAGCACCAGCTCGTTGGGCGCGTGATCGACGATCCCGGACAGTCCGGCCAGCGACACGGTCGCGTCGGCCTCCGTCGGTCGCCCCATCGCTCGCTTCGTGCCGCTCCCCATCAGGTCGAGGGTGCCTTTGCGCGACGCCGCCCAGGCCACCAGATCGGCCAATTGCGCCTCGGTCTCGGGACGAAAGGTTTCCATGCCCATCCCCCCTAGAAACGCGGCAGGTCGGGGAACGGCAGGCGTCCTCCCGACACCCGCATGAGGCCCATCTCGGCGCACCGGTGAAGGGTCGGGTAGACCTTGCCGGGATTGAGCAGGTGATCGGGGTCGAAGGCGCATTTGACGCGCTGCTGCTGCTTGATGTCGTCGTCGCTGAACATGATCGGCACCAGGTCCCGCTTTTCGACGCCGACCCCGTGTTCGCCGGTCAGGACCCCGCCCACCTCGACGCAAAGCTTCAGGATGTCGGCGCCGAAGGCCTCGGCCCGTTCAAGGTCGCCGGGCGTGTTGGCGTCGAACAGGATCAGGGGATGAAGGTTGCCGTCCCCGGCATGGAAGACATTGGCGACGCGCAGCCCGTGGCGCTGGCTGAAGGCTTGCATGCGCCGCAGGACCTCCGGCAGGGCGGCGCGCGGAATGGTCCCGTCCATGCACATATAGTCCGGCGAAATGCGACCCACGGCGGGAAAGGCCGCCTTGCGCCCGGCCCAGAAGACGGCGCGCTCGGCGTCGTCACGGCTGACCCGCGACACCGTGGCGCCGTTGTCCGCGGCGATGGTTTCGACGCGGGCGATCAGATGCTCGACTTCCGCCTCCGGACCGTCCAGTTCGCAAATCAGCAGGGCCTCGACGTCCAGGGGATAGCCCGCGTGGACGAAGTCCTCGGCCGCCTTGATGGCGGGCTTGTCCATCATTTCCAGGCCCGCCGGAATGATGCCCTGGCCGATGATGGCGGCGACGCAGTCCCCGGCCTGCTCGTTGGAGGGGAACCCCATCAGGACGGCGCGCACCGTCTCCGGCTTGCGCAGGAGCCGCACCGTGACCTCGGTGACGACGCCCAACAACCCCTCCGACCCCGTGACCACGCCCAGAAGGTCGTAGACGTCGGCGTCCAGGTGTCGCCCGCCCAGGCGAACCACCGTGCCGTCCATGAGGACCATTTCCACCCCCAGGAGGTTGTTGGTGGTCAGGCCGTACTTCAGGCAATGGACGCCGCCCGCGTTCTCGGCCACGTTGCCGCCGATGGAGCAGGCGATCTGGCTGGAGGGGTCCGGCGCGTAATAGAATCCGTCCTCGGCGACGGCGTTGGAAATGGCCAGGTTCGTCACCCCCGGCTGCACCACGGCGCAGCGGTTGGGCAGATCGATGTCGAGGATGCGGTTGAACTTGCCCAGGCCCAGCGTGACGGCGTCGGCCAGCGGCAGCGCGCCGCCCGACAGCCCGGTTCCGGCGCCGCGCGGCACGACCTTGACGCCCGCGCCGTGGCAGTAGCGCAGTATGTCGGCGACCTGGGCGGTGGTTTCGGGAAGGACGACGATCAGCGGCAATTGGCGATAGGCAGACAGGCCATCGCAGTCGTAGGCGCGAAGCGCCTCTTCGTCGGCGATCACTCCTTCGCCGGGCACGACGCGGCGCAGGGCCTTGACGATCTCGGCGCGGCGGGCGATCACCCCGGCGTCGGGCTTCGGCATTCGCATTTGGACGCGGCCTCCCTAAGGCGCTTCTTTCCGCCAGGGTAGGCAAGCCGCGCGACGACGGCAAACACGAAAAAGCCGCGCCCGAGGCGCGGCTTTTCGAACTCTCGCATGGGGTACGTGGACGTTAGCCCTGACGCGCCTTCATGCGGGGGTTCTTCTTGTTGATCACGTAGACGCGGCCCTTGCGACGCACGACACGGCAGTTCTTGTCGCGGGTCTTGGCCGACTTCAGCGAATTACGGACGCGCATGGCGGCTGTTCCTTAGAGAATCCCTGTGCGAAAGGAGGGCGCACCATACGGATGGCGCGTCGGCTTGTCAATGCCTCTCTCCACCGGCGCCGACACCGCGCCGTCGGGCGCGCCGCCCGGCCAATCGGACAAAGACATTCCGCGCGGCGGTGTATAGAATAATGCGTGTATATGCTACCCAGGACATACACGATGAAAAGGTTATCCGCGACCGAGCGGGACCGCGCCTGCATCCTTATCGGCCAGGGAGAAGACTGGCTGATGAACAGGGTCCTGTCTTACGCCAAGACCCACGGCTACACGGCCTATACCTCCACCCTGATCGAACCCTGGCGGGAATCCATTCAGGGGCTGTCGGCGCCCTTGATGGACTTTTTCCGCTGGTCCGGGCCGCCCGAACTCTCGGCCACGACGACCTTCGACGACGATCCCGCGGCGGCCTTCGGCATCCGGGAGGCGGAGAAGCACCGCGCGCGCGGCATCACGCTCGGGCTGTTCCTGGGGCTGATGAAATACTACCGCGCCTGCTACCTGGATCTGCTGGCGCAGTCCGACCACTTCGGCGGCGGCGCGCTGCCGCGCGTCGAACATGTGGTGAACTGCTTTTTCGACCGCGTCGAGATCGGCTTCTGCGAGGCCTGGAACGACTTCGGCAAGGACGCCCGGTTGGTCGAGCTGCAACAGGCCAACCGTCGCCTGAGCAACGAAAAGAACCTCTACCTCACCTGCTTCGAGAGCCTGGACGAGGCGGTCGTCCTGATCGGACCCGAGGATCGCATCCTGAACGTCAACCTGACGGCGTCGCGCCTGTTCTTCGGGCGCAGCCAGTCGGGTGCCTTCTATTACGACCACGACCACCCCGAGGACTGGCGCAACGACGCCCTGGACGCCCTGGCCGTCGCGCCGGACGACCTGGACGGCGAGGAGTGGCTGGACACCGCCTACGGGCGCAAGCTGTTTCGCGTGCTCAAGCGGCCCATGCTGGATGTGTCCGACAAGTTCACCGGCTCCGTCCTGGTGCTGCGCGACATCACCGCCGAGCGGCGGATGGACGAGGCCCTGCGGGACGCCCGCCGGTCCCTGGACGTTCACCTGGACGAGCGGACCCGCACCCTGCGGGCGACCATCGAGCGCCTGCGCCAATCCAACGCCGACCTGGAACGCTTCGCCTATATCGCCTCGCACGACCTCCAGGAGCCGTTGCGCATGGTCGCCAGCTATACCCAGTTGCTGGCCCGCCGCTACGGCGAGCACCTGGACGAGGACGGGCGCACCTATGTCGATTTCGCGGTCAGCGGCGCGCGTCGCATGCACGCCCTGATCGAGGACCTGCTGTCCTATTCCCGCGTCACCACGCGCGGCGCCGATCCGGCGCCCTGCGACGCCGGGACATGCCTGGGCAACGCCATGATGGCGCTGGCCGCCACCCTGAGTCCCGAGACGGCCCGCATCGCCGTCGACCAAATGCCGGTGGTTCAAGCCGACGGCGTCCAGCTCAGCCAGTTGTTCCAGAACCTGATCTCCAACGCGGTGAAGTTCCGTCGCCAGGACGGACCGGCGAAGATCGAGATATCGGCGGTCGCCGACGGCGACTACTGGCACTTCTCCGTCCGCGACCATGGCATCGGCATTCCCGAGGCCGACCGCGAAAAGGCCTTCGCCATCTTCCAGCGCCTGCCCGGACGCGAGGCCTATCCAGGCACCGGTATCGGCCTGGCCGTCTGCAAGCGCATCGTCGAGCGGCACGGGGGGCGGATCACCCTGTCCGACACCCCCGGCGGCGGGACCACCGTCAGCTTCGACCTACCCGGCGAAGCGGCGCCGTTTCCCATTCCGGCGTCCGCCTCGGGATCCGCCCCGGCTCCCGGGAGCCTGGTCAGTTGACCTGCAGCCAGTAGCGCAGGAGGGCGGTGACGGCGCGCGGACGCTCCATGGTGGCCAGATGGCCGCAATCCTCGATCACCACCAGGCTTCCGTTGGGCAGGCGATCGACCATTTCGACGTGCACCTTGGGCGGCGTCAGGGCGTCCTCGCGCCCGCAGAGACAAAGGGTCGGCACGGTCACGGAGCGCAAATCCTCGCGCCCGTCGGCCCGCGTCATGATGGCGGTCTGCTGACGCACGAAGGCGTCTGGTCCGACGCGGTTCATCATCGCCTTGACCTGCCCCAGGAAGGCCGCGTCGGCGGCCCGATCCTCGTGGATGAGCATGGGCGCCAGCTCGTCCACCACCTCGCTCAGACGTCCGGCCCGCGCCATCTCCATCTGCGCCATGCGGGCGTCGATCAGCTCCTGACGGTCGGCGCGCGCGTTGGTGTCGAGCAGCGCCAGACGGCTGACCCGCTCCGGCGCCCGCCGCATGACCTCCTGCGCGACGTAACCGCCCATGCTCAGCCCGGCCAGCGCGAACCGGGGCGGCGCGGAGGCCAGCAGGCGGTCGGCCATGCCCGCCAGACTGTCGTCCTGGAAGGTATCGGCGACCAGGATGTCGGCTACGTCGCCCAGCGTGGCGATCTGGTGGCGATAGAGTTCGTGGTCGCACAAAAGTCCCGGAACCAGGACCAGGGTCTGCTTATCCATGGGCGTCTCCTAAGGCGGCCTGACGGCCTTGTTGCTTGAAATCGGTCTCTTACTTGATGAGCGTCTGCAAGACGTCGCGGAATCGCGGATGGTCGGCGCGCCCCATCCATTCGAACAGCACCGCCTCGGTCGTCACCACGCCGACCCCGTTGGCCGTCAGGCGGGCCATGGCCGCGGTCTCGTCGGCGGCGTGGCGCGACGAACAGGCGTCGGCGACGACGAAGACCTCGAAGCCCGCCGCCAGCAGGCCGAGCGCGGTTTGCGTCACGCAGACGTGGGCCTCGATGCCCGAGATCACCACCTGCCGCCGCCCGAAGGCGCGCAGGCGGTCCAGGATCGCCGGCTCCCCCGCCGCCGAGAAGCTCATTTTTTCCAAGGTCGCGTCGGCGGGCAGCAAGGGCCGCAGATCGGCCATGGTCGGGCCGATTCCGCCCGGATTCTGCTCGGTGGCCAGGACCGGCACGTCCAGCAGGGCCGCGCCGCGCAACAGGCGCTGGCCGTTGACGATGACGCGACGCGGGTCGGCCATCACGGGACAGAGGCGTTCCTGCACGTCGATCAGGAGGAAACAGGCGTTTTGACCGTCGATAAGCATGTGCGCCTCCCTGAATTTGGCCGTTTCGACCCTAGCCGAGCACAATCGTTCCGCCAAGACCCCCGCCGTCGGTGCGCAAATATTGACAGTGGCTGGACAGCATTTATTATCGCCGCCAAATGACAGGCTGACCTTAACGCGTCACCATCGCCCGCCCGTCAGCCAACTCTTGAGCTCAGGCACCAAGCAATCTCTATGTCTTTTTCCGATCTCGGACTCAGCCCCGAAACCCTGCAGGCCGTCACGGACTCCGGCTATACGGAGCCGACCCCCATTCAGGCGCAGGCCATTCCTTACGTCCTGATGGGCCGCGACGTTCTTGGCATCGCCCAGACCGGGACCGGCAAGACCGCCGGCTTCACGCTGCCGATGATCGACATCCTGGCCCATGGCCGCGCCAAGGCGCGCATGCCGCGATCGCTGATCCTGGCGCCGACGCGCGAGCTGGCCGACCAGGTGGCCCAGAACTTCATCAAGTACGGCAAGTACCAGAAGCTCAACATGGCGCTGCTGATCGGCGGCGAAAGCATGAACGAGCAGAAGAAGGTCCTGGAAAAGGGCGTCGACGTGCTGATCGCCACGCCGGGCCGCCTTCTGGACCTGTTCGACCGCGGCAACATCCTGCTGCGCGACGTCAAGG
>CAZFRK010000105.1:0-9287 GCA_964521375.1 uncultured Rhodobacterales bacterium | reverse complement strand
ACTACAAGGACGTGAAGCTGCTGCAGCGCTACATCTCCGAGCGCGGCAAGATCGTCCCGAGCCGTATCACCGCCGTCTCCGCCAAGAAGCAGCGCGAACTGGCCCGTGCCATCAAGCGCGCCCGCTTCCTGGCCCTGCTTCCCTACGTGGTGAAGTAAGGACGTGCGTTCCCGGGCCGGGGCCGCTTTCGGGCGGCCACCGGCTCAAGGAGTTTCATCACGGTGCCGAGGAGCCTTCTCTCAGCAGTGATCGCCGGCCTCGCCGGTGCCGTGATGTTCGTTTGCGCGGTGTTCCTGCCCGTCGTCGGTTTCATCACCGGCAACGTCTCCGCCGTCCCGCTGATCCTGGTGGGACTGCTCATGGGTCCGGGCCACGGCCTGGTGGCGGGATTGGCCGGTGCGGTCGCCCTGGTCCTGACGGGCAATCTGGGCATCGCATTGGCCTATGGCTTAGCCGACGTGATGCCGTCGCTCTTGGTGGTGTCCCTGGCCCTGAAAGTCGTACCGGTCGGTCCCGCCGACGCCCCAACGGGCATCGAATGGACACCTCCGGGCCGAATTCTGGGCTGGTTGACCGGTCTGGGTCTTGGACTTCTGGTGCTGGCCGCCCTGTTCCTGGGGGCCGGTGACGGGTTCGAGGCGACGGTCGAAACCCTGGTCGGGCAGATGCTCGACACGCTGTTCGCCGGCGCGTCCGCGGAAACACGGGCGACGGCGATGGCGACCTGGGGTTCGGTCATGCCGGGCATGGCGGCGGCGGGTTGGCTGGTGCGCGTGGTTCTGTCGACCATGCTGGCCCTGTGGCTGGCCAACCGACGGGGCCGGTGTCCAAGGCCCCTGCCGGTCTATACGGACCTGACCTTGCCCGACGGGCTGGTCGTCCTGTTGGCCGGATTGGTGGCGGTGGGCGTCCTCGTGCCGGGCGACATCGGCTACACCGCGCGGAACGGAGCGGTTCTGACGGTCGTGCCCTTCATCTTGAGGGGGTTCGCGGCGGTCCATATGGCGGCCCGCCAAACGCGCTTCGCGACCGGGTTGCTGACGGCGTTCTACGTCGTGTTCGTAATGGCCTCCGGGCTGGCGGTACTTGCCGTGGCCGGGCTGGGATTGGTGGATCATTTTGTAAGACGGCGCTCGCAGAAGCCGAGCCGTGACCGTCAGGAGGAAGAGTGATGGAAGTCATTCTGCTTGAGCGCATCGAGAAATTGGGCCAGATGGGCGACACCGTGAAGGTGAAGCCGGGTTTCGCCCGCAACTACCTGCTGCCGCAGAGCAAGGCCCTGCGCGCGACCGACGCCAACCGCAAGTACTTCGAGGCGCAGCGCGCCGAGTTGGAAGCGGTCAACCTGAAGCGTCGCGAGGAGGCCGAGGCCGTCGCCGAGAAGATGGGCGAGATCAAGCTCATCATGGTGCGATCCGCCGGTGAGAGCGGTCAGCTCTACGGCTCCGTCGCCGCGCGCGACATCCAGGAAGCCCTGAAGGACGAAGGCTACAAGGTCGAGCGTCGTCAGGTCGAGCTGGACAACGTCATCAAGTCGCTGGGCAGCTACCCGGTGCGCCTGCGCCTGCACCCGGAAGTGGCCATCGACATCACGGTGATCGTGGCCCGCTCCGTGGAAGAAGCCCAGGAGCAGCACGACGCCGCCGAGTTCCTCGAGCACCCCGAGGAGTTCGACGCCGAGGCCGAGGGCGACGAGGATATCGACGGCGACGTCGAGATGGACCTCGAAGAGGACGGCGAAGAGGCCTAAGCCCCTTCCCGCCGACTCCCAAGAGTCTCGCTCACGCCACCCGCCCCGCCGGACCATTCCGCGCGGGACGGGTGGCGTGTGTGTTTGGGCACCCCGCGCCCAAGGGTTGGACATCCGCCGCGCCTCGTCGCCTCCCGGCCTGTGGATTACGGGGATTACGGGGGCAACTCGCCGCGCCGTCTTACCGGCGGGCGTCGACCCTGATAGGCTCCGTCCATGAGCATGACGCCCCCCTCCGACTTCGACGAACCGCCCTTGCCCGATGCCATGCCGGACGGACCGCCGCTCGACGGCCCGTCGCACGGGGCGGAATCGTTCGACTCCGCGCCGCCCGACCGCGACGACCTGTTCGGACCGTCCGGCGACCGCGGGCGGGCCGGTGGGGGCGGCGGGGCCGACGGCGGCTTCGGCTACCGCGTGCCACCGCACAACATCGAGGCCGAGCAGGCGCTTCTGGGCGCCATCCTGCAAAACAACCGGACGCTGGAAAAAGTATCCGAGTTCCTGCTGCCGGAGCATTTCGCCAACGCCCTGCACGGGCGCATTTTCTCCGCCTGCCAGCGGCTGGCCGAACAGGGGCATCTGGCCAGCCCGGTCACCCTGAAGGCCTATCTGGAATCCGACCCCCTGTTGCGGGAGGCGGGCGGGGCGCCCTACCTGGCCCAGCTGGCCGCCGCCGTCGCCACCGTGGTCAACGCCGAGGATTACGGGCGGCAGATTCACGACATGGCGCTGCGTCGCGAACTGATCGACATGGGCGAGGAACTGGTCAACGACGCCTTCGAGATCAGCCTCGACACCACCGCCATGGACCAGATCGAAGGGGCCGAGCAGCGGCTCTACGACTTGGCGACCAAGGGCAAGCAGGAAGGCGGCTTCCAGGAATTCCGCCTGTCCCTGCACACGGCCATCCAGATGGCCGAGGCGGCCCACCGCCGCGAGGGACAGTTGTCGGGCGTGCCGACCGACCTGATCGACCTGGACAAGAAGTTGGGCGGCCTGCATCCGTCCGACCTCCTGATCCTGGCCGGGCGCCCCTCCATGGGCAAGACCGCGCTGGCCACCAACATCGCCTTCAACGCCGCCAAGCTCTACCGCGAGCAGATCGACGCCCACGGCCAGCGCGAGGTGCTGGACGGCGCCAAGGTCGCCTTCTTCTCGCTGGAAATGTCCGCCGAGCAGTTGGCGACCCGCATCCTCTCGACGGAAGCCGAGATCTCCTCGCACAAGATCCGCACCGGCGAACTGTCCAACGAGGAGTTCGCCCGCCTGGTCCAGGTCAGCCAGGAGCTGTCCTCGATCCCGCTGTTCATCGACGACACCCCGGCCCTGACCATTTCCGCCGTCCGCACGCGCTGCCGCCGCCTGGCCCGCCAGCACGGCCTGGGCCTGATCGTCGTCGACTACCTCCAGCTCTTGTCCGGCGGCGCCGGGATCGAAAGCCGCGTCCAGGAAGTGTCGGCCATCACCCGCGGCCTGAAGGCCCTGGCCAAGGAGCTGAACGTCCCCGTCCTGGCGCTGTCCCAGCTTTCGCGCGCCGTCGAGCAGCGCGACGACAAGAAGCCGCAGCTCTCCGACCTGCGCGAATCCGGCTCCATCGAGCAGGACGCCGACGTGGTGCTCTTCGTCTATCGCGAGCAGTACTACCTGGAACGCCAGGAGCCGGGCCGAAAGCCCGAGGAGAACGAGGACAAGTTCCAGGAACGCTATCGTCACTGGATGGAGCGGTGCGAGAAGGCGCACAACGTCGGCGAGGTCATCGTCGCCAAGCAGCGCCACGGCCCCATCGGCTCGGTCCGCCTGTTCTTCGACGGCAACTTCGTGAAGTTCGGCAACTTGGTCAATGATGGCCGCTACGACGACGCGGACGACGAATGACAGCCTCTCCCTTCTCCGCGCCCGACACGGCGGGCGGCCTGCTGACCATCGACCTGGGCGCCATCGCCGACAACTGGCGCCTGCTGCGCGACCGCATGGGTCCGGGCAAGACCTCGGCCGGGGTCGTCAAGGCCGACGGCTACGGCCTGGGCGCCGCCGCCGTGGCCCGGACGCTGGCCGCCGCCGGGTGCGACACCTTTTTCGTCGCCCTGCCCGAGGAAGGGGTGACCCTGCGGGCCAGCCTGCCCGGCCATCCCATCTACGTCCTGTCCGGCCCATTCCCCGGCTCCCTGCCGCTGTTCGCCCGCCACGACCTGCGCCCGGTCCTGAACACCCCCGAGCAGGTGGCCGACTGGCTGTCGCACGGACCGGCGGACCAACCCTATGCCGTTCACCTGGACACCGGCATGACGCGCCTCGGCCTGTCGGAGCGGGACTTCGCCGCTTTGGCCGGACGCCTGAACCCCGCCATCCTCATGAGCCACCTGGCCTGCGCCGACGAGCCGGGCCATCCCCTGACCGCGACCCAGGTCCAGGCCTTCGCCGCGGCGCGGCGGGCCCTGCCCGACGCCGTCGCCTGCCTGGCCAATTCGTCGGGCCATTTCATCGACCTGGATCTGGGAACCGACGCCCTGTTCGACCTGGGCCGTCCCGGAATAGCCCTGTATGGCGGCAATCCGCGTCCGGGAAGCCCCAACCCGATGCGCCAAGTCGTTACTCTGCAATTGAAAATCCTCCAGGTGCGTCGCGTTGACACCCCCCGGACCGTTGGCTATGGTGCCACTCACCGCGCCGAGGAGGGCGCCCGTCTGGCGACCGTCGCCGCCGGCTACGCCGACGGTCTGCCGCGGTCCCTGAGCGGTCGAGGGGTCGGCAGGCTCGGCGGGGTGCGGGTTCCGGTGGCAGGGCGGGTATCCATGGACCTCATCACCTTCGATGTTTCCGCCGCGGCGGAAGAAGAGGCGCGGCCCGGCGGGCTGATCGCCCTTCTCGACGACCAGCACACCATCGACGATCTGGCCCGGGAAGCGGGCACCATCCCCTATGAAATCCTCACGTCGCTGGGCCGCCGCTACGCGCGCCGCTACGTCGGGGACTCGCGGGGCGGCGACGGCGGGGCGACGCGATGACCAATTTCCTCGCCCTCATCGGTCGCGTCTTCCTGGCCTTCCTGCGCCACACCGGTCGCCTGACGCTGTTCACCGGCACCGCCGTCTGGCATGCCGTCACGCCTCCCTTCTTCGGGCGCACCTTCCTGCGCCAGTGCATGGAGATCGGCTATTACTCCCTGCCCGTGGTCGGCCTGACGACGCTCTTCACCGGCATGGTGCTGGCCCTGCAAAGCCACAGCGGCTTCGCCCGCTTCTCCGCCGAAGGGGCGGTGGCCACCGTCGTCGTCCTGTCCATGACCCGCGAACTGGCGCCCGTCCTGGCGGGCCTGATGGTGGCGGGCCGCATCGGCGCCGCCATGGCCGCCGAAATCGGCACCATGCGGGTCACCGAACAGATCGACGCCCTTGTCACCCTGTCGACCAGCCCCTTCAAGTACCTGATCGCGCCGCGCCTGCTGGCCGGAGTGCTGATGCTGCCCTTGCTGGTGCTGATCGGCGACATCATCGGCGTCTTCGGCGGCTACCTGATCGGCACCTACAAGCTGGGCTTCAACCCCGCCAACTACATCCAGCGGACCTGGGAGTTCCTGGAGGTGATGGACGTCGTCTCCGGGCTGGTCAAGGCCGGGGCCTTCGGGTTCCTGATCGCCCTGATGGGCTGCTACAACGGCTATCACTCCCAGGGCGGCGCCCAGGGCGTCGGCTCGGCGACCCGCAACGCGGTGGTTTCGGCCTCCATCCTGATCCTGATCTTCAACTACTTGATAACCGAGTTGTTCTTCTCCCGCTAAGGCAGGCGCTTCATGGCCCAGAGCAAGACGCCGAAAATCCAGATCCGCGACGTGCACAAGGCCTTCGGCCCCAAGCAGGTGCTCAACGGCGTGTCGCTGGACGTCATGCCGGGCGAGAGCGTCGTCATCATCGGCGGCTCGGGCACCGGCAAGTCGGTGCTGCTGAAGTGCGTCCTGGGGCTGATGCAGCCCGACATGGGGTCCATCCGCGTCGACGGCGAGGAGGTCACCACCATGAGCGCCCGCGAGCGCGAGCGCATCATGCACAAGTTCGGCATGCTATTTCAGGGCGCCGCCCTGTTCGATTCCCTGCCGGTGTGGGAGAACGTCGCCTTCGGCCTGATCCAGGGCAAGCGCCTGAAGCGCGCCGAGGCCCGCGACATCGCCTGCGCCACCTTGGCCAAGGTCGGCCTGACCGCCGACGTCGCCGACCTCTATCCGGCGGAGTTGTCGGGCGGCATGCAGAAGCGCGTCGGCCTCGCCCGCGCCATCGCCGAGGAACCGGCCATCATCTTCTTCGACGAGCCGACCACCGGCCTGGACCCCATCATGGCCGACGTCATCAACGACCTGATCGTCGATTGCGCCAAGGACCTAGGCGCCGCCACCTTGTCGATCACCCACGACATGGCCTCGGCCAGCAAGATCGCCGACCGCATCGCCATGCTCTATCAGGGTAAGATCATCTGGATCGGCACGCCCGACACCGTTTTCGACAGCGGCAACGACTTCGTCGATCAGTTCGTCAACGGACGCGCCCAGGGCCCCATCACCATGAGCCTGCGGGCCTGACAAAGGCCCCCGACCGGCGCCCTGGTCACGTCGTCCGTCAGTCGGCCCCGGCGGCGCCAGCCCCCTCTTTCAGTCGGCTTCGGCGGCCCCCGCCCCTATTTTCCGTCGGCTTCGGCGGCGTCCGCCGCCGTCTCCAGGACCGCGCCGGTGCCATCCATGATGCCCTGGACCCCCGTTTCGATATCCAGCGCGTTCAGGGCCAGCCCGGTCGCCATCATGAGCATCCCGGCGATCAGCATATATTCGAAGGCGGAGATGCCCTGGTCATCCCGCATCATCCGCCCGACAAATCCGACCATGCCCGCCCACCCCCTTGTAATCCCTGGTTGACGGCTTGCGAGTCTGACCGCCCGAACGGGGTTTTTCAAGATGTAGGCCCTATCCCATACGGCAGGGTGGGCGGCCCGGCATGGACCGCGCCGGGTCCGTCGCCCCCCGCGGCGCGACGGTGGCGTCGCGGGCCGGGGCCTGCTATCACTGGCCCGTGCAATTGTCCGGTTGGTCATGGCCAAGAAACCCTCCACCCAGTTCGTCTGTCAGGCCTGCGGCTCCGTCTATCCCAAATGGGCGGGCAAGTGCGACGCCTGCGGGGAATGGAACGCGCTGGTCGAGGAAGCCCGCCCCGAGGCGACGCCCAAGGCGCTCGGCGGCGGGGCGCGCGGCGGACGGGCCATCGAATTCGTCGCCCTGAAGGGACCGACCCAGGCGCCGCCGCGTATCCCCACCGCCATCGGCGAGCTGGACCGCGTCTGCGGCGGCGGACTGGTTCCCGGCTCGGCGCTTCTGGTTGGCGGCGACCCGGGCATCGGCAAGTCGACGCTGCTGTTGCAGGCGACGGCGGCCCTAGCCCGCTCCGGTACCCGCGTCGCCTACATCTCGGGGGAAGAGGCGGTCGATCAGGTGCGCCTGCGAGCCGCCCGCCTGGGCCTAGCCGACGCTCCGGTGGCGCTGGCGGCGGCGACCAACGTGCGCGACATCGTGACGACGCTGGAAGCCCCCGATGGGCCGCAAGCGGTTGTCATCGACTCGATACAAACCATGTATATGGATACGCTCGACTCGGCGCCGGGAAGCGTCGCCCAGGTGCGGGCCTGTTCGCACGAACTCATCCGTTTGGCGAAGAAACGGGGCTTCGCGCTCTTCCTGGTCGGTCACGTCACCAAGGAGGGCTCCATCGCCGGACCGCGCGTCATGGAGCATATGGTCGATACCGTACTCTATTTCGAAGGCGAGCGCGGCCACCAGTTCCGCATCCTGCGGGCGGTCAAGAACCGCTTCGGCGCCACCGACGAGATCGGCGTCTTCGAAATGACCGAGGGCGGCCTGATGGAGGTCATGAATCCCTCCGCCCTGTTCCTGGCCGAGCGGCGGGGCAACGTGTCCGGCTCCTGCGTCTTCGCCGGGATGGAAGGCTCCCGCCCGGTGTTGGTGGAGATCCAGGCGCTGGTCGCCACCTCGGGCGCCGGGACGCCGCGCCGCGCCGTCGTCGGCTGGGATTCGGGCCGCCTGTCCATGCTGCTGGCCGTGCTCGAAGCCAGATGCGGTCTTGCGCTGGCGGGCAATGACGTATACTTGAACGTCGCGGGCGGCTTGCGCATCCTGGAGCCGGCGGCGGACTTGGCCGTCGCGGCGGCCCTGGTCTCCTCGGCCACGGGCACCCCGGTCCCGGCGGATCTGGCGGTGTTCGGAGAGATCGGCCTGTCCGGCGAGGTGCGCGCCGTCGCCCAGGGCGACGTGCGGTTGAAGGAAGCGGCCAAGCTGGGCTTCGCCGAGGCCCTGTCTCCGCCGCGCCGCAAGAAGGCCAAGGCCGGATCGGACACCACCGGCCTGACGGTCAAGGAAATCGGCCACCTTCAGGACCTGGTGGCCCTGTTCCCCACGGACGCCATCGGTCGGGCGGCGCGGGACGACACCACGGACGGCTGACATCCCGCCTCGCGGGGAAGGCCGGGGTCTTCGGAAGACGACATGGACGCCATACCGCTCAACCTCCTGGACCTCGCCGCTCTCGGCATTCTGCTGATTTCGGCGGTGATCGCCTTTTTCCGGGGCTTCGTCCACGAAGTCCTGTCCATCGCCGCCTGGGTCGGCGCGGGCTTCGCCGCCCTTTACGGGATGCCGCTTCTGCAACCCTACACCCGGCAATGGATCGCCGTCGGCTGGGCCGCCGACGCCGCCGCCGCCATCGGCATCTTCCTGGTCGTCCTGCTGGCCCTGGCGATCGTCACGCGGGCGGTTTCCAAGACCGTCCAGGACAGCGCGCTCAACGCCCTGGACCGCTCGCTGGGCGTGCTCTTCGGCCTGGCTCGCGGCGCCCTCATCATCGCCGTCGCCTTCATCGTCGTCACCTGGATGTTCCCGAACCGCGAAAACCGCCCGTCCTGGGTCGCCGACGCGCGTGGCCTGCCGCTGATGGAAGGCGGCGCCGATCTGGTCCGCGCCCTGGTGCCCGAGGACATGCTGACCGAGAAGGAAGACCAGGTCCGCGCCGCCGCCAGCGAGGCCGAGGAAGCCGCGCGCAAGGCGGTGATCGACCAGACCTTCGACCGTCTGGTCCAGCCCAAGCCCCAGGCCGCCCCGGACGGCGCCGCCGACGCCAAGCCCAGCTACGACGCCGAACAGCGCGACGAGATGCAGCGCCTGATCGAAAGCGCCACCGGTAAATGACCGTTTCCGTTTCCCCTGCCAGACGCCCCTGAGGAGCCGCAGCCGCCATGGTTGATTTTCCGCAACTCCCGTTCGGCCTCGCCGACCAGGACGACGACGACAAGCCCCATGAGGAATGCGGCGTCTTCGGCATCTTTTCCGACCGCGACGCGGCGGCGCACACGGCGCTCGGCCTGCACGCCCTGCAACATCGCGGACAGGAGGCGGCGGGCATCGTCTCCTGCGACGGCGAGGAGTTCCACTCCCACCGCGGCCTGGGCCACGTCCACCGGGTGTTCAAGAAGGAAAAGGACACCG
>CAZFRK010000104.1:0-9464 GCA_964521375.1 uncultured Rhodobacterales bacterium | reverse complement strand
CACCGTCTTCTTCAGCGGCGCGAGGCGTTTGCGCGCCTCGGCGGCGTTGCGGCGGAAAAGAAGGTCGAGACCCTGACCGCCAAGAAGGCCGACCTGGAAGCCAGGATGGCCGACCCGGCGCTTTACGACGGTCCGGCGGACAAGGTGTCGGCCCTGCAACGCGACCTGGGCGAGACGGCCAAGGCGCTGGACGACGCCGAGGCGGCCTGGATGGAGGCCATGGAAACCTACGAAGCGGCCAAGGAAGCCGAGGGCCTAGCCTAGGGCAAATACGTCGTCGCAGGCGGATGCGCCTGCTCGGGATTTGCCCTAGGCGTCGACCGGGCGCGCCGCGACACCGAAGCGGTCGGCCACCGGAAGGTCGACCCAGAAGGTCGTGCCCCGCCCGACCTCGCTGCGGCAGCCGATGGTGCCGCCCATGACCTCCACCAGTTGCTTGGCGATGCTGAGGCCGATGCCGGTGCCTTCGACGGCGCCATTCTCCGCGCCCAGGCGGTTGAAGGGCTTGAACAGGTCGCCGCGCCGGTGCTCGGGAATACCCGGCCCGGTGTCGTGTACGGCCAGTTCGACCATCCCGTCCCGGCGCGGCGACGGTCGCGCCGTCAGCCGCACGGAGCCTCCGGCGTGGTTGTACTTCACGGCGTTGGAGGCGAGGTTGAGGAGAACCTGCCCAAGCCGTGTCTGGTCGCCCCAGACCCGCGGCAGGTCGGCGGGCACCTCCGACACCTCGAGCGTCACGTCCTGGCGCCCCGACATGGAGCGCATCAAGGTCAGCGTGCCGTCCAGCAAGTCCGCGGAGTCAACGGGTTCCAGCGTCAGCGAGACGTTGCCGCTTTCGATCTTCGACAGATCCAGGACATCATTGATCAGCGTCAGCAGATGCTGGCCCGCCGACAAGATGTGGCGGATGTAGTCGCGCTGCGGCGCCTCCAGAGACTTGGCGCCGACCACTTCCAGAAGCTGAGCGAACCCCAGGATGGCGTTGAGCGGCGTGCGCAGTTCGTGGCTCATGCTGGACAGGAAGGCGGACTTGGCGGCATTGGCCAGTTCCGCCGCCTCCTTGGCGGCCCGCAACTGCTCCTCGACCTCGCGACGGTCGGTGATGTCGCGGACGGCGGCGATGAAGACGTCCTCGTCCTCCAGGCGCAGGTGACTGAGCGCCACCTCGATCGGGAAGGGGCTGCCGTCACGGCGCCGCGCGGTCAGTTCGCGGCCCATGCCGACGACGCGCCCGGCGCCGCCGTCCAGGAAGGCGGCGACATAGGTGTCATGGCGACTGGCGTAGGGTTCGGGCATCAGCACCGTCAAGGGCAGGCCCACGACCTCCTCCGCCGACCAGCCGAACATGGCCTGGGCGGCGGCGTTGAATCCGGTGATAACGCCGTCGCCGTCGGCCGAGACGATGGCGTCGGCCACGCCGTCCATGATCGCTTCGAGGCGGCGCTGGATTTCCTCGCGACGCCGGTTTTCCTCGCGCAGCAGCCGGGTCCGGTCCTCGACCCGCCGTTCCAGGTCGGCGTTGAGGCGGGCCAAGGCCCGCTGCGCCGTGTTGCGATCGGTGACGTCATGGGCGACCAACAGCATGCATTGGCGCCCGCCCAGTTCGATCTGTTCCCCGGCGACCAGGAAGTCGCGCTCGATTCCGCTTCGGGTGCGGAAGCGGGTCTCGAAATCGCGCACCGCGCCGCGTTCTGTCAGCAGCGCCACCAGACGATGGCGGTCGCGTGGATCCACCCAGACGTTCAGGTCCTCGGCGGTGCGCCCGATGACCTCTTCCCGACGCCACCCCATGACCTGAAGCCAATGGTCGTTGATGTCTATGTGCCGCCCCGTCCAAGGGTCGGATATGACGAACATGCCGGGACTTGCCTGAAAGGCCTTGCGAAAACGAAGCTCCGCCTTTTCCACCTCGGCCCGGATGACGTCCTCCGATTCGGCGGCGACGATCATGCCGTCCAGGGCCGGACGCCCGTCCCCCGGCGTGACGTGCCGAACCGTCATGCGAAAAGGCGCCCCGTCGGGGATCTCGGTCGTGGACAGTCGCAGGAAACAGGCGACCGGCGCGCCATCGTCCAGAGCGTTGGCCAGAACGCGGACGAGGCCGGGGCCGGAACCGCAGGATCGCGGCTCGCAATCGCTCCCGCAGCCCCTGACGCGGGCGAAGAATAACTCGGCGTCGCCGAGCAGGGCCTCCGCCGTCACTCCGACCAGATCGAGGGCGGCGCCGCCAACCCATGAAAAACGCACCCCGCCGCTCCCGTCGCCGACAAGGCGGAACAGCAACGCGGGCACCCCGGCGAAAAACCCCTCGGGCGGTCCGGACCCGCCGGAGACCTCCGATCGCGCATATTCCTGAGTGGTTTCGAGGGTCATTACCCGGCCAAAGATTGTCTATCCGGCCAAGAGACTACACCAAATGAATGAGGCCGGAAAAGCACCTTCGTTACCTGGCCGCGATTATTGATTTGGTTCATCACTTGTGCGTGCGCGGCATTCCAAGCGCCACCGTGGGACAAAGTCACAGGGCAAGAAAAACGCCCCGCCTCCGACGATCCGGGGACGGGACGCCATCCAACGCGATGACCGGCGCCAATCTCAGCCGGCGAACCCAGCTTCCGCCAATTGCCGGTGGAAAGTCCGCACGATCGATTCCGCTTCCGTCGGGGTTGTGCAGCCTTCGGTGAACCGTTCGATGAAATTGGGTTGCCGCAGATGCTCGGTGATGCGGCGACGCGCCAGTGCCAGGGCACGCCCCTCGATCAGGATGCCCGAGGAGCAGAACTTGACCAGACGCAAGGCGCGGTCACGCAGGGCCAGTTCCGGATCGTCCAGGCGGTCGATGAAGCCGTCGCGGGCGACGTATTCTTCCAGCAGTTGGTCCAAACGTTCGAACAGGCTGTCCCGCGCCTCCTCGGGCAGGTTGGACGCCATGATCGCCCGCTGAACGTCGGAGATGGTCATCATCTTGCGGGTCGCCGACAGGCCGGGGTGGACGAAGCCGTGGATGTCGTGGGCCCGTTCGGTGATGGTGAAGATCGTGGAGGTGACGACGTCCATGGCCTGCTCGCCGGTTTCCGTCTCGGCGATGGAGAGCAGGTAGCGGATTTTCTGAACCGGATCGCGAATAAGGCCGATCATGGCCGTCACCGCCTTGCGGCGTCCGACCGCGCCGCCTTCCTGGAACCGCAGGCCGCAGCGTTCCGTCAGGGCCTCGGCCATGGCCGGTCCGCCGCGAATGCCCTTGGACGACGACAGGCGGATCAGAACCTTCTGGAAGGCCTCTGTCTCATGTTCGGGGTCGTGACGATTGAGCGGCTGGCGCCCCTGGATCTGGGACTTGACGCGCTCCAGAAGGACGCTCGCCCCGCCGGGAAGGCGACCGTCGGCGAACAGGCCGCTAAGCGCCGTCACGGTCTCCGGGACGTGCCCCCCGGCCCCCACTTCCTTGCCCTCCATGAGGTCGATCAGGGCGATCAGGGCCTCGCAGAGGTTCCGGCGGGTGCCGAGCAGTTCCTGAATGACCGTCGCCGACCCCAGGACGTCGGCGATGAAGCCGTCCAGGATGTCCAGGCCCTCGCGCGGGACGTCGGGCGTCACGGCCTTCAGCAGGATTTCCAGCTTGGCCATGAAATTGCGCTCGGTATAGAACTGCTGGGCGATCACGCAGCGCACCAGATGGTCGCGCCGGTCCGGTCCCCCTTCTTCCAGGGCGGCCTCCAGCAACGCCGGATAGTCGGACAGATTGAACTTGCGAAGATACTTTTCGCGCTGCGCCTCGCGGGCGCGACCGGCCACCACCTCGACCCATTCGTAAATCTGGTCGCGGCGTTCCTTGCCGTCGAACCCGTGCTTGCGGGCCTGGATGGAGGAGATGCGGTCGACCGCCGCCGGATAGACCGGCGGGTCGTTGTCCATCAGCTTGGAGAGCGCCGCGTAATTGTGGAGAACCTCGCTCGGCGTCAGGCCGACCTGCTCGAAATACTTGCGCAGGATCTTCCACATGGTGAGGCGCGCGTCGATGCCGTAAAGGTCCTCGACGCTTTCGCAATCGGCGGACTCGTCGATCGGCACGATGGTGACCGGCGCGTCCCCCGGACCGTCGCACATCTGCTTGAAGATGGTCGATCCGGTATAGGTCCCATCGGATCTCAGTCGCTCCTTGTCGACCTTGACCCCGTTGTACTGGTTGCCCTTCACCAAACCCTTGGCGTGCTTCATCGCCTCGGATTCGTTGTCGAACATGCGGTCCACAAGCCAGCGTTTCCCGCTGAGGACCTTAACCTCAAACGAATGTGTCGGCACGATTCTCGTCCCTTTCCCGGCAGGCTTCTCCTGCTCGGCGTCCGGCCCCGACGCATACCGGTTCCCGGCATGCTTGCCCCCGGTCGATCGCCGAATACCCTTGTCGTAATGTACATGTTAATGACGACCGGCGCGTGAAGCCAGCCTCAAACGCATGTTTTAGGCCAGGAGGAAACGTTCAGTCGAGGCGAGTCGCCGCGCGACTGGCCTTTTCGATCCACCGGCCATCGCCGTCCTGCTGCCAGTAGTGCAGCTCGAATCCGGCGTCCAGGCGGGCCTTCCAGCGCCGTCGGGCGGCCTCGACGGCGGCGGGATCATGGCCGTTGAACAGATCGAAGGTGCGCTCCATCGACGGCGCCAGGGGGGAGTCCGCGCCGTCGACCAGGAACAGGAAGGCGGCCCCGTTGGGGTTGTCCGTCGGATCGGCGGTCAGCCACACCGGCTGATCGGCGGCATGACCGTCGCGCGCCGCCCCGTGGGGCAGCCACCGGTTCCGGTCGGCCCACAGATGGACGTTCAGGTCCTCCACCCTGTCGGTCGACCCGGCGACCAACAGGATGGGCTTCTCCGCCCCCAGCGCCCGCTCAAGAAGACGCGGCAAGGCGTCTTCCAGGCGGGATCGCAGGAGATGGTAGAAGTCGGCGCGCGGCATGAGATCGGGTCCGCGGGCCGCCTTAGGCGTCGACCTTGGGCAGATTGTCGAGCGACGCCTGAAGCAGGCTGTCGTCGTAGGTCAGGTCGTCGAGCTTGCCGGCGAAGTAGTCGGCGTAGGCCTGCATGTCGAAGTGGCCATGACCGGACAGGTTGAACAGGATGGCCCGCGAGGTCCCCTCTTCCTTGCACTTCAGCGCCTCGTCGATGGCGGCGCGGACGGCGTGGGTGCTTTCCGGCGCCGGAACGATGCCTTCGGCGCGGGCGAAGGTCACGGCGGCCTCGAAGCATTCCAGCTGCTGGCAGGAGCGAGCCTCGATCAGGCCCAGCTGCTTGGCGTGGCTGACCAGCGGGCTCATGCCGTGATAGCGCAGGCCCCCGGCGTGCAGGCCCGGCGGCATGAAGTCGGCGCCCAGGGTGAACATCTTGGCCAGCGGCGTCAGATGGGCGATGTCGCCGAAGTCGTAGGCGAACTTGCCGCGCGTCAGGGTCGGGCAGGCCGCCGGTTCGACGGCCACCAAACGGGTCTTCGTTCCCTCCCGCACGTTGCGGCCCAGGTAGGGGAAGGCGATCCCGGCGAAGTTGGAGCCGCCGCCCGCGCAGCCGATGACCACGTCGGCGTCGTCCCCGGCCATTTCCATCTGGGCCATGGCTTCCTGGCCGATGATGGTCTGGTGCAGGCAGACGTGGTTCAGCACGCTGCCCAGGGCATACTTGGTGTCGTCCCGCTGGGCGGCCATTTCCACCGCTTCGGAAATGGCGATGCCGAGCGACCCGCGGGACTCCGGGTCCTTCTCCAGGACGGCGCGTCCGGCGGCGGTCTCCATGGACGGGCTGGGCACGCAGCGACCGCCGTAGGTCTCCATTAGGGCGCGGCGGTAGGGCTTCTGCTCATAGGAGACGCGGACCATGTAGATGTCCACCTCCAGGCCGAAGATCTGCCCGGCGAAGGCCAGCGAGCTGCCCCACTGCCCGGCGCCGGTCTCGGTGGTCAGGCGCTTGACCCCGGCTTCCTTGTTGTAGAAGGCCTGGGCGATGGCCGAGTTGGGCTTATGGGACCCCGACGGGCTGACGCCTTCGTACTTGTAGTAGATGCGGGCGGTGGTCCCCAGGGCCTTTTCCAGGCGGCGGGCGCGGAACAGGGGCGACGGGCGCCACTGCTTGTAGATCTCGCGCACCGGCTCGGGGATCTCGATCTCGCGCTCGGTGGAGACTTCCTGAAGGATCACCTCCATGGGGAAGATCGGCTCCAGGTCCGACGGCCCGACGGGCTGGCCCGTCGCCGGATGCAGCACCGGCGCCGGAGCCTCGGGCAGATCGGCGACGATGTTGTACCAGCTCTTGGGGATACGATTTTCGGGCAGAAGATACTTGATGGTGTCGTCGGACATGTGGGGGACCCCTCCCTGAAAATGAGCCTCGGCATCGGCGCGCGCCGCGCCCCCTGTCTTAGCCGGTCGGGCCGGCGATGAAAAGACCGGCGCGCCGCCCTAAGGCGCCACCCGGTCGCGAAACCACGCCAAGACCCAAACCCGGAGCGCGCTGGAGAGGTTGCCGCCGCCGTCTTCCGCCTCCAGGGCGCGGGCCGCGTCGATTTCGGCGATCAGGGCGTTGAGGCTCTGGCCGCGCGCCGCCGCGATGTCCTTCAGGGCCTCCCAGAAGGCCTCTTCCACCGACACGCTGGTCGGGTGCCCGGCGATGCGCACCGACCGCTTGGTCACCGCCTGCCCGGCGAAGATCACGGAACGATACCGCGGCTGGCCGGGTTCTCGGGCAGGGTGAACCAGACCGTCGCGCCTTCGTCGGGATGACCTTCGATCCAGATGGTGCCGCCATGCCGTTCGACGATGCGCTTGCAGACGGCCAGACCGATGCCGTTGCCGGAATACTGGTCGCGCGTGTGCAGCCGCTGGAACATGCGGAACACTCTGTCGGCGAAGGCCGGATCAATGCCGATGCCGTTGTCGCGCACCCAGAACAGCCAATCGTCCCCGGCGTCGCCGCGCCGTGCCCCGATCCGGATGTGGGGTGGGCGGTCGGGATGGCGGTACTTGATGGCGTTGCCGATCAGGTTCTGAAACAGGCGGGCCAATTGGCTGTCGTCGGCCTTGAGAGCCGGCAGGGCGTCGGTCTCCACCACCGCGTCGGCTTCTTCCAGCGCCGCCGTCAGGTGCCGCAGGGCCAGGGTCACGCAGGCCCCGGTGTCGCTGCGCTCGAAGGCGTGCCCCCGGCGGTCGATGCGCGAATAGTCCAGCAGGTCCGTGATCATGGACTGCATGCGTTTGGCGCCGTCGACCGCGAAGTCGATGAACTCGACCCCTTCGTCATCCAGCTTGTCGCGATAACGCCGCTCCACCAGCCGCAGGTAGCTGGCGATCATGCGCAACGGCTCCTGCAGGTCATGACTGATGACGTAGGCGAAGGCTTCCAGTTCGGCGTTGGAGCGCGACACCTTGTCCACCAGGGCATTCATCTGCCGCTCGGCTTCCCGTTTGTCGCTGAGGTCGGTCAGGAAACCGAAGGACCCGGTGATCCGCCCGGTGCTGTCGCACAGGGTGGTCGCGTTGACACGCACCGGAACCGCGTGGCCGTCGCGATGGCGGAAGTCCACTTCGTAGCGGCGGTGCCGCGTATCCGGGATCCGGCGGATCTGGTCGGCCTGGGCATCGCGGCATTCGGGCATCACCAGGTCCGCCGGAGAGCGTCCGACAAGGCTGCTTTCCGACACGCCCAGCAGACGCTCCATGGCCGCGTTGACGGCGACGACCCGACCGTCGGTGTCCAGTTCCAGATAGCCTTCCTGGGTGGCGGCGATGATCTGGCGTTGACGCTCCTCCTTGGCCTTGATGGTGGCGTTCTGACGCGCCAGGGCGGCGTGCAGGTAGCGCGAATAGTCCAGTTCGATGGCGCCCAGGATGTCGGCGAAGGAGAGCACCGAGACCACCTCCCCGCTCGCCTCGTCGACCACCACCAGGTGGCGCACGTGGTTGCGTTCCATCAGGTCGTGGGCGTGGATGACCGGGGTCGTGCGCGGCACGGTCAGCAGCGGGCGGGCGCAGACCTCACGTGCCCGGTGCCCGGCTAGGCGATGAGCGATGAAGCGCAGGACGTCGCGTTCGGTCAGGATACCGAAGGGCGCGTCGTCGACCATGACGATGGCCGCGTCGCCGGTCGCCCGCCGCATCAGCGAGGCCACCGCCGAGACCGTCTCCTCGCCGGCCACCAGCAGCGGCGTGCGGCGCACCATGGAGCCGATGTCGCGCAGGGTTAGAAAGGTGTTGAGGCCCTGGTTGCGGACGATGTCGGTCTGCGACACCACGCCGACCGGGCGTTCGCCCTCCACCACCACGTAGTGGCGGATGCTGCCGTCGCGGAAGTTGGTGATGACGTCCTCGATGGTCGCCGTGGCGGGCACCGAGCGCACGGGCGAGGACATGACCTTGGAGATGGCGACGGTCATGCCCGCCTCGTCCTCCAGGTCGACGGCCAGGGCATCGCGTTCGGTCCAGATGCCGACCACCCGCTCCTCGTCGTCCACCACCAGTATGGACGAGCATCCGCGCTGGGTCATCAGGCCAGCCGCCACGTCCAGGCCGGTGTCCGGACGGCAGGTCAATATTTCGGAATTCATGATGCGGGACACGGGCCACCGACTGCGATCGGTCAAGGTCTCGCCCAGGGCCGAGAGTTCATCCGTCGGGCGGTTGCCGTCCGCGCTCACGCCCCCTTCGCGCGGTACCATGAGAGTGTCCTGTGCCATGCCGTTTCCCCTACCGGTCATTGTCTCACAGACCCAGGGGAGCGGCAATCAAACGTCGGCCAGAAAGGCCCGCATGGCGGCCAACGCGGCCCCCAGCGTCTCCGTCTCCGTGTGGCCGGACGCCTTGCGCGGTTTCAGGGAATGATCGCCGTCGGGCAGCCAGACGATCCGGGTGGTCGGCGACAGAGGAACGTCGGCGACCGTTTCCAGGCTCCCCAGGGCGTCGCGCTCCCCCTGGCAGACCAGCATGGGCACCGCCAGACCCGGCAGATGGCCCAGGCGGCGCTCCTGATAACCGGGCTTTCCGGCGGCATGGAACGGATAGCCGAGCGCGATCACCCCATCGACGCCACCGTCCTCGGCGGCGACCAGGGACGCCATGCGCCCGCCTATCGACTTGCCGCCGATGACCAACCGAGCCGGCGAAAAGCGCGCCCGCGCGTCGGCGATGACACCGCGCCAGGTTTCCATCAGCACCGGCGCGCGGTCGGGCGGCCGTTTGCCGCCCTCGGCCCGCCGCCGCGCCATGTAGGGAAACTCGAACCGCGCGCAGAGGATCCCGGCCGTGGCCAGCCCCTCGGCGAAGAAGGTCATGAACGGCGTATCCATGGCCGCTCCGGCGCCATGGGCCAGGATGACGACGGTCCCCGCGTCCTGGGGACCGGTGAGCAGAAGGTCGGTCATGACAGGCATCCGACAGGGCGCCTAAAGCTGGCGGAAGAAGTCGTTGCCCTTGTCGTCGACGATGATG
>CAZFRK010000103.1:0-9494 GCA_964521375.1 uncultured Rhodobacterales bacterium | reverse complement strand
GTCACCGGCGGCGGTGTCCCCGAGATGGCGGGCGACATGGCCCAGGGTGCCTGGGTGCAGCCGACCATCTGGACGGGCCTTCCGGAAAGCTCCCCGGTCGTGCGCGAGGAAATCTTCGGCCCGTGCTGCCACATCCAGCCCTTCGACACCGAAGAGGACGCGGTGCGCATGGCCAACGACACGGAATATGGCCTGGCCTGCGCCGTGTGGACCGAGAACGCCAGCCGCGCCCACCGCGTCGCCGCCCAGATGGACGTCGGCCTGTGCTGGGTGAACTCCTGGTTCCTGCGTGACCTGCGGACCCCCTTCGGCGGCTCCAAGGCGTCCGGCATCGGCCGTGAGGGCGGTGTCCACAGCCTGGAGTTCTACACCGAGATGACCAACGTCTGCCTGAAGCTCTGAGGACAAGACATGACCACTTCCCATGAGAACATCGAGGAAGCCGCCCGGCGGCTTTGGGACGCCGCGCGAACGGGTACGCCCTGCGCCCCCGTCCGTGAGCTGATCGAGGACGGCGACATCGACGCCGCCTACGCGGTGCAGGAAATCAACACGCTGCGCGCCGTCGAGGCCGGGCGCCGTCTGACCGGTCGCAAGATTGGCCTGACCAGCAAGGCCGTCCAGGCCCAGCTCGGCGTCGACCAGCCCGACTACGGCATGCTGTTCGCCGACATGGACGTGCCGGAGGGCGAGGACATCGCCCTGTCGTCCATCCTCCAGCCCAAGGTGGAGGCGGAAATCGCCTTCATCCTGGGCGACGACCTGGACAACCCGCAGCTGACCATGGCCGACGTCATGAGCAGCATCGACTACGCCGTCGCCGCCATCGAGGTGGTCGGCTCGCGCGTCGCCAACTGGGATATCCGCATCCTGGACACGGTCGCCGACAACGCCTCGTCGGGCCTCTACGTCCTGGGCACCGAGCCGCGGGCCTTGGGGGATTTCGATCCGCGCCTCTGCGGCATGGTGATGGAAAAGAACGGCGAGCCGGTGTCCGTCGGCGCGGGCGCGGCCTGCCTGGGCAATCCGCTGTCCGCCGCCCTGTGGCTGGCCAAGGTCATGGTGCGTGTCGGTCGTCCCCTGAAGGCGGGCGACACCATCCTGTCCGGCGCTCTCGGCCCCATGGCTCCGGCGGCGCCCGGCGACGTCTTCGAGGCGCGCATCAACGGACTCGGGTCCGTCCGCGCCTCCTTCGGAAAGGAGTAATGGGAACGATGAGCAAGGTTAAGTGCGCCATCATCGGGTCGGGCAACATCGGCACCGACCTGATGATCAAGGTGATGCGGACCTCCAAGCACCTGGAAATGGGCGCCATGGTCGGCATCGACCCCAATTCCGACGGTCTGGCCCGCGCCGCCCGCATGGGGGTGGCGACCACGCACGAAGGCCTGGACGGCCTGCGTGGCCTGCCCGGCTATGAGGACATCAAGGTGGTCTTCGACGCCACTTCGGCCAAGGCCCATCTGGTTCACGACAAGGCCCTTCAGGCGGACGGCAAGAAGGTCATCGACCTGACCCCGGCGGCCATCGGCCCCTACACCATTCCGGTGGTGAACCTGGAACAGAACCTCAACGAGCCGAACGTCAACATGGTGACCTGCGGCGGTCAGGCGACCATTCCCATGGTCTACGCCGTCAAGCGCGTCGCCAAGCGGCTGGTGTACGGCGAAATCGTCGCCTCCATCTCGTCCAAGTCGGCGGGGCCGGGCACGCGCGCCAATATCGACGAGTTCACCGAGACCACTCGCGCCGCCATCGAGCAGGTGGGCGGGGCCGAGCGCGGCAAGGCCATCATCATCCTCAACCCGGCCGATCCGCCGCTGATCATGCGCGACACCGTCTTCACCCTGTCCCAGGGCGCCAAGCAGGAAGACATCGAGGCTTCCGTGGCCGAGATGGCGGAAGCCGTGCGGAAGTACGTGCCCGGCTATCGCCTGAAGCAGAGCGTGCAGTTCGAGCACATCGGCGACAACGCGCCGGTCAACATTCCGGGCATCGGTCCGTGCTCGGGCCTCAAGACCTCCATCTTCCTGGAAGTCGAGGGGGCCGCCCACTACCTGCCGGCCTACGCCGGAAACCTGGACATCATGACCTCCGCCGCGCTGGCCACCGCCGAGCGCTGGGTGGAGAAGGCGCTGAAGAAGGAGGCCGCCTGACCATGGCCCGCACCAACCCCGACAAGCTCTACGTCCAGGACGTGACGTTGCGTGACGGCATGCATTCCGTCCGCCACCACTACACCCTGGAAACCGTCAAGGAAATCGCCCGTGCCTTGGATCGTGCCAAGGTCGACGCGGTGGAGATCTGCCACGGTGACGGCCTGACCGGCTCGACCTTCAACTACGGCTTCGGCGCCCATTCGGACGCCGAATGGATCGCCGCCGTGGCCGAGGAACTGACCGACGCCCGCGTCGCCGTTCTGCTGCTGCCCGGTATCGGCACCATCCACGACCTGAAGGAAGCCTACGCCGCCGGTGCCCGCAGCGTCCGCGTCGCCACCCATTGCACCGAGGCCGACGTCTCCGCCCAGCATATCGCCGCGGCGCGCGAGATGGGCATGGACACCATCGGCTTCCTGATGATGTCGCACATGCTGCCGACCAAGGATCTGGTCGAACAGGCCAAGCTGATGGAAAGCTACGGCGCCGAATGCGTCTATGTGACGGATTCCGCCGGTGCCCTGCTGCCCGACGACATCGCCGAGCGGGTGCGCGCCTTCAAGGACGCGCTGAAGCCGGAGACGGAAATCGGTATCCACTGCCACCACAACCTGTCCATGGGCGTCGCCAACTCGGTGGCCGCCATCCGCGAAGGCGCCAACCGCGTCGACGCCTCCTTGGCGGGCATGGGCGCCGGAGCGGGCAACGCGCCGCTCGAGGTCCTCATCGCCGTCCTGGAGCGCATGGGCATCGACAGCGGGTGTGACCTGGGCATCCTGATGGACGCCGCCGACGATCTGGTGCGTCCGCTCCAGAGCCGTCCGGTTCGGGTCGACCGCGAAAGCCTGTCGTTGGGTTACGCGGGCGTCTATTCATCCTTCCTGCTCCACGCCGAGCGGGCCTCGAAGGCCTATGGCATCTCGACCCGCGACATCCTGGTGGAGCTGGGCAGGCGGCGTATGGTCGGCGGTCAGGAGGACATGATCGTCGACGTCGCCCTGGATCTGGTCAAGCAGCGGGAGAACGCGGCATGAGCGGCCTCGAGAAATTCGCCCTGACGGTGGACGAGGCGGCCCGCACCGCCACCGCCATCCCGCAGCTGACGGATAGCCATCCGGAGCTGACCTTCCACGACGCCTACGCCATCCAGGCCATGTCCGTCGCCCGGCGCCTGGAGCGCGGCGAACGGCGTATCGGCTACAAGATGGGTCTGACGTCGCGCGCCAAGATGGTGCAGGTCGGCGTCGACGAGGTGATCTGGGGCCGTTTGACCGACGCCATGCGCCTGGAAGAGGGCGGCGAAATGTCGCGCGCCAACTACGTTCATCCGCGCGCCGAGCCGGAAGTGGCCTTTCTGATGAAGAAGCCGCTGTCGGGCAACGTCACGCCGATGGAGGCCATGGCCGCCGTCGAGGCGGTGGCGCCCGCCATCGAGATCATCGACAGTCGCTACAAGGACTTCAAGTTCACGCTGCCCGACGTGGTGGCCGACAACTCGTCGTCCTCGGGCCTCATCGTCGGCGATTGGGCGCATCCGGAAACGGCGTTCGACAACCTGGGCATCATTCTGGAAGCTGATGGCCGCGCCGTTCAGGTCGGCTCCACGGCGGCCATCCTGGGTCATCCGGTGCGGTCCCTGGTGCAGGCGGCGCGTCTGGTCGCCCGCTGGGGCGAACAGCTCAGCCCGGGCGACATCGTCCTGGCCGGGGGCGCCACCGCCGCCCATGCCATGACGCCGGGGATGCACGTCCGCGCCGTGTTCCAGGACCTGGGCGCGGTGTCCATCCGCTGCGTCGACTGACAGGCCGCGTGGCCTGATTGACCGTCGGGCGGTCCCCCCGGAGGCACGGCCTTCGGGGGACGCCTGTCCTTTTCGAGAGTCCATGACCCCCTGGGGGAGCCTGTCCATGACCAAGCCCGTCGACGTCCGCCTGTTCTTCAATTTCCGCAGCCCCTATTGCTATCTGGCGTCGAAGACCCTGTTCGGCGTCTTCGACGACTTCCACGTCACCCTGGTGTGGCGGCCGCTGCCGGGGTGGGCCGGGCGGTCGGACCCGGAACGGGCCAAGGTCAAGGTGCCGGTGGCCCGCCAGGACATGCGGCGGTTCGCCCGACGCATGGGAATTCCGGTCAATCCGCCGCCGGTGACGACCGATCCGACGCGGGCGGGCGCCATTTCCCTGCTGGCCGAGGAACAGGGACTTCTGCGCCCCTGGCTGGTCGAATGTATGCGCGCCGAATGGGCCGAAGGCCAGGATGTCGGCCAGGAAGAGGTGTTGCGCGCGGTCTGCGCCCGCATCGGACTGGACGGCGGCGCGGCGATGGCCGCCGCCGATGATCCGGCCCGCTTGGCCGTCCTGGAAGGCTACGCCGAGGAAGCCAAGGCCGCCGGAGCCTTCGGCGTGCCGACCTTCCTGGTCGGCGAGGAGATCTTCTGGGGCCAGGACCGCATCGACTTCCTGCGGGATCATCTGCGCGAGCTGGGGCTGGCCCGTATTTGATGCGACCGCATCTCCTCCATAAGGTCGCCTGTCCCTTCGCCTGGAAGGTGTTGATCGCCCTCCATGAAGCCGGGCTGACCTTTTCGGAAGAGGTGGTGGATGATCTGGGGCCGGACCGACTGGCGGACCTGTCGCCGACCGGAACGACGCCGATTTTGGTGCGCGGTGATCTGGTCCTGTGGGAGTCCTCGGTCATCGCCGAATATGTGAACGATCGCGCCGACGGTGCCTTGATGCCGACCGACGCGCGGGGGCGAGCGCGGGTACGCCAATTGCATGTTTACGCCGACCGGGTGATCGGACCGGGGCTGCGAGAGGTCATCTTTGAAAAGCGGTCCGGGTCGTCCGATACCTGGGATGGTGACCGTATCGCCCGCGGAACGGCGGCCTGGCGGCGGTGCCTGGACTGGCTGGAACAGCGCGTCGAGTCCAGCCTGGGCTTCGTCGACGGTCGGTTTACTCTGGCCGACTGTGCCCTGGTGCCGCGCTTCGCCCTGGCGGATCGCTTCGGCGTCGGGGTGGATGGCGCCGACCATCCGCGTCTTGCCGCCTGGTACGCGGTTCAGCTGCACCGCCAGAGTGTCGCGGGAACGCGTCCGGAATGCTATGGCTGGAAGACCCCGGTTCCCGCGTCCTAGAGCAAATCCCGAGCAGGCGGAATCGCCTGCGACGACGTATTCGCTTGAAAGAGAAAAGGATAAAGTGGAGTTCGCGACCGCATGGGAGCGAAAACCACTCTAGGCCACGGGCCTAGGCGACGACCTGGGGCGCCGCGGGACGGAGCGCCGCCAGATGCTCGGGACCAAGGGGATGACAGGAGGAGGAGCGAGATGACCGAGGATATGTTCGCCGAAGCGGGGCACGAAGGTCCCGTCACCGTGAGTCTCGCTCGTCGCGTCAAGCCCGGGCGGGAGACCGACTACGAAGCCTGGGTGTCCGGCGTCGTCGCCGAAGCCAGCGTCTTTCCCGGCCATCGCGGCGCCAGCGTTTTGCGGCCTCGGCAGGCGGGCGGCGAGTACGTCATCATCTACCGCTTCGACACCTACGCCCAATGCCGGGCCTGGGAAGAGTCCCCGCAGCGTGCCGCTTGGCTGGACAAGCTGGAGGGGGTGATCGAGGGGGACCCCGAGGTCAAGCGCGTCACCGGCCTGGAGACTTGGTTCGACCTGCCGGAGGTTCCGGCGGCCAAGTCGCCGTCGCCGCACAAGATGGCGCTGGTGCTGATCGTCGTCGTCTTCGTGCTGGTGTGGGCCTTGAACGTCCTGCTCGGGCCGTTGATGACCGGCTGGCCCCTGCCGCTACGGGTGCTTGTGATCGCCGTGATCCAGGTGGTGCTGATGACCTATTTGGTCATGCCGCGCGTTACCCGCATGCTCAAGGGCTGGCTGTTCCGCTGACCCGTTCGGGGCAGCAGCGGTTCCAGGTCGCGCAAGACCTCCTCGACGCGGGCCTGTGCCGGGCAGAGCGCCGGTCGGCAGTGTTCGGCGAGCTTGAGCGCCAGGCGGCAGGCTTCCTTGACCTGAATGACCAGGCCCCGGCGCATGGCTTCCTCCGTCCCGCCCATCATCAGCGAGACGGGACAACTGTCCCGTGTGCCGTCGCAGGACTCGATGGCGTTTTGCACGATCTGTACGGCCGGTCCCATACCGTTCCGCTCCCATTGTCCGAATGACCGCGGTACCCGACCGGGATCCAGGTCCCGATGGGTCTGTCCGCGGGGCGAGCACGCGCCAGTTTGGCGTGGCGGCGCCCTTTTATTCCCCGGCCACGGCGCACCGCTTCGCCGCGGCGGCCTCGCTGGCGATCTTGTATTGCATGTCTTCGACCATGATGTGGTCAACCAGCCAATGCTTCAGAAAGTCATAGACGGGCTGGCGCAGGGCCTGGGCCTCGCCGCGCTGGAAGCGTTGGACGTATTTGTAGGCCGTGGAGATGAAGACCGTGTGGGACTGGAAGTGGTCCTGAACGATCTCCGGGGCGGCGTTGACGAAGAACTTCTCTTCGTCGCGGAAGTGCGTCGCCGCGTATTCCAGCAGACCGAAGATAATCTCGCCCAGTTCCTCTTCGCTCAAGGACGGGTTGTCGAGGGTGTTGATCATCTCGATCAACGTCTTGTGCTGACCGTCCAGCAGGTCATTGCCCACCGATAGGTCGTCGGACCATTCGATACGCGACATTCCCTACCTCCAGTCCACTTGGGTTTCGATGTGCTGCGAGATCATCTTAAATCTTTCCGGGTATCCGGTCATTCTATCAGGCTCAATCGACTAAGCGATCCGCCGATGCTGGTGAAAGCCTCCTGGAGGGAGACGGTGCTGGGGGCGTCGAAGAAATGGGCCTCGTTGGTGGCGCAGTTTCTCATCAGGCTGCGGATGTTGCCCGTGTTCACTTCGTTGCCGAAGGTGATCGTATAGATGATGACGCCGTCGTCCTTGGCATCCTCGCACACCTTGGTGAGGGCGGTGTCCAGGGTCGCCTGGCTGGTGCCGCGGCCCAAGGCCGACGGATAGCCGCCGCGGTCGGTGTCGTTCTGGGCTAGGTTGTCCGAGTTGGCGCCGTCGGTCAGCAGGACGACGGCCTTGGTCAGGCTGGGGTCCTTGTCGCCCGGCAGTTTCGGGTCTCCCCAGTCATGGCTGGCGTCCCACACCGGCGACAGCATGCGCCATCCCCACAGGAGGCCGGTGAAGACGGCGGTGCCGCCCTCGGCGGTCATGGCGCGGATGGTCGATTTGGCCACGGTGCTGTCGCCGTCAAGGAAGCTCACCGGCTGGATGGTGCAATAGGCGTCGTCATAGACGGGAACGACGGCGGTCCGGCGACACTGGTTGTGGCGGACATCGGTGCAAACGGTCATGTCCTCGATCAGGTAGGTGGGTAGGGTTCCGCCGACCGGAGAGACATCGAGGTCCGTGGTCTGGTTCGTGGTGTTCTCCATGACGCAGCCGCTCCAATCCCGCGCCTCGTCGTAGACTTCTCCGGGCAGGGGGTAGGAAATCCACCAGTTGTAGGTGTCGCGGACCGTGACCAGATTGCCCCAGGCGTCGGTCTGGAGCTTGACCGTCCCGGCGTCGGGCGTGGTCAGCCAGCTCGCGTGGCCCGGCGTGCGGACGATGGTGGTGAAGGGAACGACACCGAAGCTGACCCCGGCGCGACTGGTCTTCTCCGGATCGCCGATCAGAGTGTCGATCAGGGTGGTGGCCGCCAATTTCATGGCCGCCAGCTTGCCGTCGTCGTTCATGGAGCCGGTATTGTCCATGGCCAGGACCAGTTCGACGTTGGTCGTCTCGCGGACCGCCCTGGTGTGGAGGTCGAAGGACCACACCTTGACGTTCAGCGGCGCCGTCGCCAGCAGCGGGAAATCCACGGAGACGTCCATGGTGATGGTCTGGCCGGACAGTGGCGTTCCCTGGACCTTGACGATTGGGGCGCGGATATCGGCCGACATGTAGTCGGCGGAGACGTTGGCCCAAAAAAACATTTCGGCGTCCGTTTGCAAGGTGTCGCTGTCGAGGCGGCGACCGATGGCCAGGGCGGCGGCGTCCACCGCCGACTGGACGCGCGCCCGCACCATATGGAAGCGGATGAAGTCGATGCCGCTCAGCGTCAGCGTCACGATGGCGAAGGCCATCAGGGCGAACAGCGGAATGGTGACGCCGCGGTCGTCGCGCGCAAGCCGAGGAACACGCATGTCGGGCCTCCTCATGGCGTCAACTCGTTGATGCCGCCGTAACGCGACATGAAGATCGCCCGGTGATAGAGCGTCACACTCAGGGGGGCGTCCTCCCATACCGCGCTGGTCCAGAAAAAGGGCTGGAGGCGGTAGAACACCTCGGCGACGATGACCGTCTCGTCGGGACGGAGGGTCACCGTCTGGCCGGCGCTGTTGATCATGGTGGGAATCTCGCCCTGGCCGCCGATGCGGCTGACGGCGTCGTCTCCGGAATAGGGCGCCCTGCGTTGCCAGGTGATCTCCGTGTGGTCGCCGTCGTTGTACACGGCCGACAAGATGAGGCCGCCCGTCGCCGCAAGATCCAGGGGCACGGCGATCTGCTCCGCGGCTTCGTAATAGGCGCCCAGGTTATCGCTGTCGGATGCGCCGACGCGGTCATAGAGCAGGCTCTTGCGGGCCACCATGTCGCCGACGGTGATGGCGACCCGATCGACGATGCTGGCCGCGCGCATATAGGCGTAGGCCTCCCAGCACCCCACCATCAGCATGAAGAGGAAGGGGAACAGGAGGGCCGTTTCCAGGGCGACGGTCGCCCTGGTGTCGCGAACCAGATTGCCGAGACGCTGCGGCGCCATGGTGGTCGATCGCTCCTATTCGTTCTGCACGACGATGCGGCGGTTGAAGTGCAGGCGGTTCCAGCCCACCAGGGTGGTGATGCCGGTCAGATGCGGGCGGACGAAATCGACCTCGTAGAGGACGATTTCCTCCCGCCCGCCAGCCCCCGCCGTTCCCATGTCGGCGTTCCACACCAGATCCCCGTTCAGGTCGGTGAACTCCTCTCCGTCGTCCCAGGTGCCGTTGCCGTTGTCGTCCGAGAAAGGCTCCGGCTCCCCGATGTTGTCGAAGGCTTCGTAGGTCCGCATGGAGATAGTCAGGGTGGAGTCGTGGGTCTGCCAGCGGTCCATCCAGGCGTTGACGGCCTGCTCGATGGCTTGGTCGCGAGTCTGTTTCTCGGCGTTGGTGCTGACGACGCCGAAGCGGGCGGCCTCGCGGACCGCCATTTCCAAAGACGCGTCGACGATGGCGATGAACCCCATATCCAAAGCTCCCAGCGTCAGAAGCAGAATGACCGGCCACAGGATGGCGAATTCCAGGGCGGCGACG
>CAZFRK010000102.1:0-9517 GCA_964521375.1 uncultured Rhodobacterales bacterium | reverse complement strand
GACGAAGACCTACGCGAAGCGGTTTTGCAGGCTATGCACGACGATCCGGATGCGTTTTTTGCGGGTCTTCGCTCTGGCTTGGAGCCTGAGCAGCTCTCGGCCTTCGCGTCTGGTGGCAAGATGCAGACCTTGACCATCGGTTTCCGTAAGCCTTTGGAAATTCAGGTTTACGACAAGGGTCGTGAAATTCGAGAGGCCAGCGGCAAGGAGTGGATGCTTGATCTCTGGGAACAAAACTCGAGCTGGACGCGGCCAGAGGATGGCTCACGGCCTCGGGACGTTTGGCGCACTGAGGTTCGGCTTCGGTCTGATTGGCTCCGGGATCGGGGTGTCGTTGTTTTCGATGACTGGTTAGATCGCGGCCAACGTCTCATTGTTGAGGCGCTTTCGTCGCGGCGGCTTACGCGTCCTACGTCAGACAGCAACCGCAGTCGGTGGCCTGCTCATGAGCTTTGGCAGATTGTCGCGGTGGTGTCCGGGTTCGTCGAGAAGCTTGCACCGTTGGGTCGTGTTTTCTTGGACACGGCCAAGCAACGCGCGGAGGACATGTTGCAACAAGCCGTCGGTTGCGTTCGGGCAGCGGTGGTGCTGCTGACCGGTGATTATCACGACGGGGCTTTCGTCGATCTTCTTTACGGTTCTCCTGAGCGAACGCATAGTATGCTTGGCATACTTGATAGAGATAAAGACGGACTTTCGAAGTCTATTACCCTCATAGAGCGGTACAGATACATCCCACGCGAACACTATACGGCTCGCGAAGACGTATTTTGTTTTAGTGGTCGTGAGAAATCGCGCTCTCTACAGTGTGTTGTGTAGACCGCAACAACTGAGAGACGCGAGGTTTCAATCATGATCAAGGTCGAGGTCAAGAGTACCGACATTTCCCGAAAGACCGGCAACTCGCAGAAGAGCGGCAAGCCGTACGACATCGCGGAACAAGAAGCCTGGGCGCACCTGCCGGGCGAACCCTATCCGGTGAAGATCAGCGTCACGCTTCCCGATGACCATTTGCGTGATGGTCAGTGGCAGGCCTACGCCATCGGCGCCTATGAGCTGGACCTTGGCCGGTCTCTTTCGGTCGGGCGCTTCGGTTCGCTCCAGGTCGCCAGTCGCCTCGTGCTGAAAAAGCTTGAAGGCGCGGCGTCGCGGGCCGCCTGACCATGTCGGCTTACGTCTGCACGGCTCTGGATGGCTCAGGCCAGTGTTCGGCGTGGGTCGATCTCGCAGCCAATCCGGCTCTTCTTTCGGAAATCGGTATTACGTCCAGCGAAATCGCGGCGGTCGCTGGGCAGACGGCGGGCGGTGTCCTGCTTATGTGGGTGATCGGTCTCACGGTCGGCCATGTCGCTGCACTCATCAAACATGCAATCCAAGGAGACTGACAATGGACGCTCTCAATCGTGTGTATGCGTATCTCGGTGGTTTGTTTCTCTCGCTGTTCGTGTCGGCGACGGCCTGGGCCCAGGAGGCGGGCGAGATCGGGGCCATGGCGGCCAATGTCGACTGGGCTCAGATGAAGACCGACGTGGCGGCTCTCGGCGGCAACGTGATCTCGTTCGTCGTCGCGATCGCGGCGGTGTGGTTCGTCATCAACCTCGTTCGTCGTGTCGCGAAGGGCTGAACAAGCGTCGCCGACCAACAGGGCGACGCGGTGACGTGTCGCCCTGTTTGATTTTATGAGGTCTATCATGACCGTTACGGCACTAGTTGCGCTGCATTATTCTTTGATCGCTGTGTTGGGTGCAGTCGGTGCTGTTGCCTTTATTGCCGGGTTTTCATCGGGGTCTCGGTCATGAAAAGGTATTTCTATGTATCGTTGATTACGCTTATTTTTTCGCATAGTAATGCGTTTGCTTATGGCGAACCGTTTTGTTCAGATAGTAATGGTAATACGGTTTACTATCATGTCGGATTTGAGGATTTTTGTACTCAAGATCCGTCTGGTGATCTGCCATTTGGTTCGTTTAAAAATTTTACGTCTTGTGGAACCATGTCTCGGTGTTCTGGCGGTCAACCGAACCCGACGTTCTGCGAATCTCATCCTGATATTTGCGATGGTATTGGGTCTCCACCGTCGCCGGACAAACCGTGTACCGACGCTGGCATGGTCATGACCATGACGGGTCAGTGCGCACCGGCGGACGAAACGTGGCCGCCTGATACGCCGGGCTGTGGCGCGGGTCAGGGTGCGTCTCTTACTGTTGTTGGTTTCGGTGGCCGGGATTGTCAGTGGTCGCCTGGGGTTGATACCGGTCAACCCTCTGGCGGTGCTGCGGACGACCCGTTTCAGACCTATACGCCGGACGGTCAATTGATCGTTAACCCTGGTACGCTGGGCCTCACGGCTGCTGACCAGCCGTTCGACGGTCGCGTTCAAGATCGTGGCGACGGTGGTAAGTCGCTCCTCGTTGGCGATGGTTGTTCGACTGGCGTCGGCGGCTGTCAAATGGTCGATTTCGATGCCAACGGCGATATCGTTGGGTTCACTGAATTGTCGGACGACGGGCAGACTATGGTTGGTGGGTTTTTTCAACCTAAACCGGCCACTGGGTTTGAACCCTATTTTGCTGCTGTGTCCCCATCGCGTGACGAAAATCAGCCGGTCACTGGTGCTGTCTCTCAAGACCATGCTTGGAACCCGTCGTATACTGGGCCTCTTTCACCGTCGGCCAACGCGACGACTGGCAGTCCTGTCTATTCGTCGTCTGGCGATACGATAGGCCGGGTTCGTACGGTTTCTTCGTCCGGGGTCGGCGGAATAGGTGGCTCTGGTGCCACGCTCTATTACGACGCCAACGGCAATCTGTGCGGTGGGTCCAGGCCCTGCGGCTACGACACGTCAGCCGTCGGCGGCTCTGGCGTCGTCGGCTCTGCGGATGTCAACACAGGTGGTGGCTCTGGCTCTGGCTTTGGCGGTGGCGGGGAGGGGGTCGGCGACGCTCGCGTCGTCAATCCGTGTGCGTCAGACGTGGATTGCTGGGGCGATGACTCTGGGCCTGAGCTGCCGACCGGCGACGAGATCGCTCGAGGCGTCTGGGGTGGGCATGGCGGAGCGTCTGGGTTCGGCGGCGATATCTATTCGCCGACGTATCAGAACGGATTTCAGGGTCTCTATCAGAAATGGCGTCCGACGTTCGACCAACTCGGTTGGTCGTCCTGGCTTGAATATGCATCTGCTCATTCGAATGTTGAGGGCGGTTGTCCGCAGCCGCCGGCCATTGATCTGAGCGGCGGCGATATCATCGGCGGCTTCGGCGTCCAGTCGATGGAGATTGACTGTCAGGTCTATTCAATCGGTCGTGCGCTGTTGGCTGTTGCTGCAAGTCTAATGGCGGCTCTCATGTTGATTCGGAATTGACCACCATGCATATCTTTCTGGCTTGGCTTCCGCTTCTTCTTAAAAATCTTCTTAAATGGGGCTTGAAGCGCCTCGTTTGGGTTTTGGTTGGCGGCGGGGCGGCTTGGATTGGCTGGGAAACCGGTATTCTCCAGGTCGTCATTAAAGCCCTTATGCTGGCGTTGTTCGATCTGCTTCTTTACGTCCTTGATGGAACGCTCGGCTTTTTGGCTTGGGTTCTTACCGAACAGAATTGGCAGGTGCCAGACGCTTACACCGTCATGGGCAACCTGCCTGCTTTTTCGCTTCAGGTGCTCGACGCTCTTGGTGTGTGGAACCAAGTTGGTCTTCTGATCTCCGTAGGTCTCTTCAAGTTCCTCGCACGAATTTTCACTCTTCGGCTTGTGTTTCGTTAGGATTTGACCATGCTTGTTCTTCACCTTGGCAAGCCCGGTTCTGGCAAGACCTATGAGGCGGTCGCCTTTGAAGTTCTGCCTGCGCTTCGTCAAGGCCGAAAGGTCGTGACGAATGTTCCTCTCAACGTTGAAAAGCTAGCGGAAGAGGTGGAAGGCGCTTGGGAGTTGGTAACCGTTGTCAAGCGTGGCGTTGGCGCTCATCGTCCTTTCTCCGTCCTTGCTGACTACGAAGAACATGACAAGTGGCGTCATCCGAATGGCTCGGGCATGGGTCCGCTCTTTGTCATTGATGAGGCGTCGCAGGCTTTGCCGGGGGCCGGGCGGGGTACTGTTCCTGAGGATGTTAAGTTTTGGTATGAGGAACATCGTAAAGTCGGTGCTAAAATTGTTCTCATTACTCAGCAGGTAGACTACATCGTTAAAAGCATTCGTGAGTTGGCAGAGTTTTCTTATAGCTTCAAGAAAATGAGTGCTCTTGGTCTTGGTGGATATTGGAAACGGCATTATAGCGGTACGCTGAAATCTTCTGGCAGTCCTGACAGAACGCAATGGCGGTGGTATCAGAGGCGTTTTTTCGGCTTCTACAATTCTTTCAACAAAGGGCAGGGCGGTGGCCCTGTCAAAGAGTCTGTTCAGCCGCTTTGGCGGCGACCCTCTATGTATGTCGGCTTCGCGGCCATTGCGTTTTGGATGTCCACGTGTGCAGGGTTTAATACCATTTCCATTCCTGGCGCGTCAGACGGCGATTCGGGTCAAGTAGATCGTCGCGAGGTCGTGAGGTCTGAGCCGGTCCAGACCGTTCAGACCGTCCAGGCCCAGCCTGTCGCACCGGGTGATCGTCATCCTCTGCATGGTCAACTTGCTACGCTGGCCGTGCTGAGCGTCGGCGGCGACACGTCGTATCTGTTGCGAATTGGCGGTCAACGCTGGTCTATCGCCAGTTTGCGGCACCTTGGCTATGACGTTGTCGAGGTTGGTGGCGGTGACCTGGTCATTCGCTGGCCCGGTCATGCGTGGCCGCTGAGTTATGTTAGCCCTGTCGTCCTGCATTAGGGCCGAACCGGACCTAATTTGTGCGGCCTGGCAGCTCAACCTGGTTATGATTTCCGGCCTGGCCCGGTCTCATTAGGTCCGGTCTGGTACTACATCCGTTCAAGTCGACCATTCGACAGCCTGCGGACTGGTCCTATCACCAAATCTCGATCATCGCAGAGGCGTGCGGCCAGGACTCTTAGGTCTCCGGCGTGTTCGTCCGGTATCCAGACCGAGACTTCGGTCAGGCCTTCGGCCCGCTTCCGTTCTCGGAGGCGGGCTTGCCTGTTTCTGGGGCTGTTACTCGTGACGGTCATCACAAGGCTTCCAACCGGGCGAGCTGGGTTCGCAAGATGTTGATGAGCTTGGTCTCGGCGGCGATCTGGGCCGAGAACTCGTCCTTGTGGATGCCTGCGCTCATGTCTTCGACGGCGGCGGCGTAGCCTTTTCCGGGAATGCGGAACACTGAAAGGTTCCAGTCGTCGAATTTCGCATCCAGGCCACTGCTACGTCGCGGTCTGGTCCAGGTGAGGCGAGTTTCCTTACGTGCGATCTGATCGAACATGTCAGCCATGGTCCGCAACTCCTTTTCCCTTAATCAATTTTGGGTTGGCGAAGGCCAACCCTTGCCCTTCGGCGAGAATGGGGAGGTAAGCGTCAAGGGGGTGCTGCGAGGCTGTTCTCGTGGCGGAGCCACTGTCATTTGATGGGTGAGGCGGGCTTCAGCCCGGCGACAGCGGTTCTCGGCTTGCACGGATGGCACGGAACGGTCTTGCAGTACCGACGGGCTTTAGCCCGGCGCTTGCCCCTTTACGCGCGCCAGGGGCAAAGCCCCTTAGCCCTTTTTCAGGTTTCTGGTTTCTGGTTGCTCAGTTCGCGTCTTAGGCGGGGAATGTGCTTTGGATGAACATCTAGGGCTAAGGCAATGTCATCATTGCGATAACCTGCGGCGGTCATAGCATCTAGAATTGCCCTTTGCCGCATCCTATTGATGGTTCTGCGTCGATCTGTTGATGCTGTCCATGCATCTCGTAGATCGGAAAGTGGTGCGCCATGGCGACCTGCGGCCCATATGATCGCTTCGGCCTCTGGCATGCCGTTTAGCACGGCTGCGGCGAGGTCATGTAGGGCCTCTAATAGAAAAACCCGACCGTAGTTTGGCCGGGTTCTGGAATGCTCTATCTCGTCTGCGATTATCGTTAGTTCAGAAATGATCTCTCTTAGGCGGTTCGGTAACATTGGCGTAGCGTCCTGGTTGTCTGCGTTATATTGGCACTACGTTACCATTGATGTTAGGGTCATTGAATTTGCTAGGTTTTTGAAATCTCGCACTATCCATAATATAAATTATGCGACAAACGGAGATCCAAAGACGGAGATCCAAAGGCGGTCGCCAACGTGTGCGCGCCATCTCCCCGCCTTGTCCGGCGACAGGCCTGACGGACACCGTCTGGTGGCCTCTCGCTGACGCCCTATGCGCGGCGGCACAAAGAAAAGCCCGCCGTGACATGCGCGGCGGGACTGAGACTTGAATTCTACTAGTAGACGATAGGTCGGGTGGTGCCTCAGGCGCCGGTGCTGCGCGGATGGCCTTCACGCGCCCAGCGGCCCATGCCTCCGGCGATGACCCGGACCTGCTTCAGTCCGGCCTTCTTCAGGCTACGCGCCGCCGACGACGCACGGTTGGTGGTGCGGCAGTACACATAGACCGGCGTTTCGACGTAGTCCTGCAGCTGGTCGCGAATGGCGCCGAGGCGACCGCTCAACTGATCGAGCGGCAGGTTCAGGGCGCCGGGAATGTGCCCGTCCCCACCGCCGTATTCGGACGGCGTCCGGACATCCAGGATCAGGACGTCGGAGCGCGCCTCCAGCGCGTCCTTGACCTCTTGCGGCGGCACGAAGGGCACACCCGCCAACAGGCGCGGCAGCGCCCGCATGGCCAGCAACGCCAGACCGGCCAGGGCCACGCTGGTCAACAGGTTGGTATCCAGCCACTCGGGCATCTGGGACATCGTCTTCTCCAATTGAATAAGGCGCCCCTAATAAATGGCGCTCGGTCGTCGGCGTCAAGGCATCGGCGGCGGACCGGCGCGCCGGGCGAACATTCGACTGGACAGGCCGCCACGGGCTGATTACCTCATGCGCCATGACAGCCTCATCTCCCTCTTCCGCCTCCGCCGCCCCGGTGCATGTGGTCGGCGGCGGCCTCGCCGGCAGTGAAGCCGCCTGGCAGCTTGCCCAGGCCGGTGTGCCCGTTGTCCTGCACGAGATGCGCCCGCTCCGCAAGACGGAAGCGCACGCGACGGACCACCTCGCCGAACTGGTGTGCTCCAATTCCCTGCGGTCCGACGACGCCGATTACAACGCCGTCGGGCTTATGCATGAGGAAATGCGCCGCTGCGGGTCCCTCATCCTGCGCTGCGCCGACGCCTCGGCGGTTCCGGCGGGCGGCGCCTTGGCCGTGGACCGCGACGGCTTCTCGCAATCGGTGACGGACGCCCTCGCCGCCCACCCGATGGTCACCATCGCGCGCGAGGAGGTGACCGGCCTGCCGCCCGAGGCGTGGGGGCGGACGATCATCGCCACCGGCCCCTTGACCTCCCCTGCCCTGGCCGAGGCGGTCCGGGCGGTCAGCGGCGAGGAATCGCTGGCCTTCTTCGACGCCATCGCGCCGATCGTGCACAAGGACAGCATCGACTTCACCAAGGCCTGGTTCCAATCGCGCTACGACAAGGGCACGGGCACCGACTACATCAACTGCCCGCTGTCGCGCGAGCAGTACGACGCCTTCCTGGATGCCTTGATCGCCGGAGACTCCACCGAGTTCAAGGAGTGGGAAAAGGACACCCCCTACTTCGAGGGCTGCCTGCCGATCGAGGTGATGGCGGAACGCGGACGCCAGACCTTGTCCTACGGCCCCATGAAGCCGGTCGGCCTGACCAACCCGCACGCGCCGGACGTCAAACCTTACGCCATCGTCCAGCTGCGCCAGGACAACGCGCTTGGCACGCTCTACAACATGGTCGGCTTTCAGACCAAGCTGAAGTATGGCGAACAGACGCGCGTCTTCCGAATGATCCCGGGACTGGAGAACGCCGAATTCGCCCGTTTGGGCGGGATTCACCGCAACACCTTCCTCAACAGTCCTCGTGTACTGGATGAGCATTTGCGGCTTAAGGCTCAGCCCCGCTTACGCTTCGCGGGGCAGATCACGGGCTGCGAAGGCTATGTGGAATCGGCGTCGGTCGGGCTGCTCGCCGGTCTGATGACGGCGGCCGAGATTCAGGGGCGCGCCCTGCCCGCGCCGCCCGAAACGACGGCGCTCGGCGCCATTCTGCGTCACATCACCGGCGGCGCCAACGCCGAGACGTTTCAGCCCATGAACGTGAATTTCGGATTGTTTCCGGAGCCGCCCGCCGAGCGGGACGACCGCGGACGCCGCGTCAAGGGACGGGAGCGCAAGCGCCTTTACACCCGTCGGGCCAAGGCGGACCTCTCCGCCTGGCTGGAGACCGCGGGTCTGTCTAGCGAAGCGTCGGCGGCAGGATGATCGCCGCCTGATCGCCGACGGTGACGGAGGCGGAAGCCGGACCGACAGGCGCGACGCCCGTCAGGCCGAAGGCGCCATGCAGAAGAAGGCTGATGGCCAGCACGCTCGCGACGGCAACCGCATGCTGCGCGACGGTGAAGCGGGGCATCGTCATGGCGGTTTCTCCTTCCCCCGGCTCATTCTTTCTGACGTTGAGCCGAATTGATTTAAAACTTAAACCAGTTTGTGAAGTTTAGGTCCCTTCGCGACTCGGGCGCAAGGCTTTTTCTCCGGCGTCAAGCGGGATCACACCCCCCTGCCCCGCCGCCTCGGGGCTGTTGCGGCGAGGTAACAGGTCATTTTGGGGCCAAGACCAACCGCGACCCCCAAGATGCTGGAAAGACCACAAAATTCGATTGGTGATCGGCGTTCGGAAATTATTCCCTGAGCGCGTGGCGCTCGCCGCGCCCGAGTCGGCGTGGCACGAGACGACGAGACGACTCGATTCGGTCAGGTCCAACGCCTGGGGAGGCCGTCAGTAGCGGCCCCGCATGGCGGCGAAGAGCAAGGCCAGGGGGCGGCGCTTCGGCAAGGCCAGACGGGGATGATGGAGGTCGTATCCGATGGCCTTCAGGCGGCGCAGATAGCCGTCGGCGACCAGGGACGGCAGATAGGCCGCGATGGCTTCTCGGGGCACCGCGTCGCGGCGGGCGCGGGCCTCGGCCAAGGCCCGCCGGGCGCCCTCGGCCATGTGATCGGCGGCGGCCCGCAGGGCGTCCGGGCAGCCGGAGGCCAGGACCGCTTCGGCGCTTCCACCGTGCTGCCGCAAAAGGCTGTCGGGGATGTAGAGGCGTCCCTGGGCGGCCAGAAAGGGCGTGGCGCGCAGCAGGCCCACCAGGGCGTAGGCCCGCCCCACCAGATCGGCGGCGTCCAGGGCCGTTTCGCTTCGCGCGCCGACGATCCAGGCGGCCAGACGGGACAGGGCTCCCCCCGTTCCCTCGACGTACCGATCCAGGGCGTCGAGATCGGGCAAGGACGCGGCTTCGGCGTCTCCGTCCCGGATATCGAGCAGCAAATCGAAGTCGGCGCGCGGCGGCGACCATCGCGTGACGCAGCGCGCCAAGGCCTCGGCCACGGGATGGGCGCCGGGCGCCGCGCCCGTTTCATAGATGGCGTCGATGGCGTCTCGCCACCATTGCA
>CAZFRK010000101.1:0-9519 GCA_964521375.1 uncultured Rhodobacterales bacterium | reverse complement strand
CTTCTGCTGACCCACCGCCTGGACACGGTCGGGGCGATGTCCTGCAATCCGGCCATCGGCGGCCTGGCCAAGGGCCACCTGGTGCGCGAGATCGACGCCTTGGACGGCCTCATGGGCCGGGCCATCGACCGCGGCGGCATCCAGTTCCGCATGCTGAACCAGTCCAAGGGTCCGGCGGTGCGTGGCCCGCGCGCCCAGGCCGACCGCAAGCTCTACAAGCGCGCCGTCCAGGACCTTCTGGCCGAGACCGACGGCCTGACCCAGCGGGCGGCGGCGGTCGAGGACTTGGTCCTGGATCGAAACAACCGCGTGCGTGGCGTGGTGACGGGCGACGGGGCGACGCTCATGGCCGGGGCGGTGGTCCTGACCACGGGGACGTTCCTGCGCGGCCTCATCCACCTGGGCATGGAGCATTGGCCCGCCGGGCGCATCGACGAAGACCCGGCGCTGGGCCTGTCCGGGACCCTCGAACGGTTGGGCCTGACCCTGGGGCGGCTGAAGACCGGCACCCCGGCGCGGCTGGACGGGCGCACCATCGACTGGGCCGGCCTGGACAGCCAGCCCGGCGACGATCCGCCCAAGCCCTTCTCCTTTCTGACCGAGGCGATCACCACGCCGCAAATTCCCTGCGGCATCACTTGGACGACGCCGGAGACCCATCGCGTCATTCGCGACAACCTGCATCGCTCGCCCCTTTACGCCGGAAAGATCGACAGCATCGGGCCGCGCTACTGCCCGTCCATCGAGGACAAGGTGGTGCGCTTCGAAGACCGCGACCGCCATCAGGTGTTCCTGGAGCCGGAGGGCCTGGACGATCCGACCGTCTATCCCAACGGTATTTCCACCAGCCTGCCGCGCGACGTGCAGGACGCCCTGATCCACTCCATCCCCGGATTGGAGCATGTGACCATCCTGCGGCCCGGCTACGCCATCGAATATGATTTCGTTGACCCGCGCGAACTGACCGACAGCCTGGAACTGCGGGCCGCCGAGGGCCTGTTCCTGGCCGGACAGATCAACGGCACCACCGGCTACGAGGAAGCGGGCGCCCAAGGCCTGGTGGCGGGCGTCAACGCCGCTCTGAAGGCGGGGGGCGGCGCGGACCGCTTCGTGCCCGACCGCGCCGACGGCTATCTGGGCGTGATGATCGACGATCTGGTGACCCTGGGGACGCGCGAGCCCTATCGCATGTTTACCAGCCGGGCCGAATACCGGCTGTTGCTGCGGGCCGACAACGCCGACCTGCGCTTGACCCGCAAGGGCATGGAGATCGGCGTGGTCGGGTCCGCTCGTGCCGCCGCCTTCACGGACAAGGAAACCGCCCTGGCCGAGGCGCGGACGCGCTTGGCGGCCCTGACGGCGACGCCACGTGATCTGGAAGCCCAGGGCCTGAAGGTCAATCGGGACGGGGCACGGCGGTCGGCGCTCGATCTGTTCGGCTATCCCGACGTGACGTTCGCCCGTCTGGCCGAGATCTGGCCGGATCTGCGCGACCTGCGGGAGGACGTGGCCGAACAGCTGGAAATCGACGGGCGCTATGCCGGATACCTGCAACGGCAGATGTCCGACGTGGCGGCCTTCCGCAAGGACGAGGCCCTGACCCTTCCCCAAGACCTGGACTATGGTGTCGTCGGCGGCCTGTCGGCGGAAATCCGCCTGAAGCTGACCGAGGCCCGGCCCGGGACCCTGGGGGCGGCGGCCCGCATCCCCGGCGTCACACCGGCCGCCCTGACGGCCCTTTTGGGCCACGTCAAGAAACGGCGCAAGGCGTCGGTGGCCTAGACCAGGGACTCCGAACCGCGTATAGAAGGGGTGGCACCCAGGGCGCCACGCTTTTTTGTTTCACGTGAAACACGGAGTATCCCTTTTCCATGACCCCCGAGGAGTTTCAGGCCCACACCAATGTTTCACGTGAAACACTGGACCGCCTGAGGGCCTATGCGGACCTTCTGGAAAAGTGGCAGCCGAAGATCAATCTCGTCGGCCCGAAGACTCTTCCCGACCTTTGGTCGCGCCACTTTCTCGATTCGGCCCAGATCTTCCCCCTGATCCCCGCCGACGCCCGCGTTCTGGTGGATTTCGGGAGCGGGGCGGGCTTTCCCGGTCTGGTCTTCGCGGCCATGGGCGTGCCCGACGTCCATTGCGTCGAGTCGGACCAGCGCAAGGCCGCATTCCTGCGCGAGGTCTGTCGAGTCGCCGCGATTCCCGCCACCATCCATGCCGAACGCATCGAGTCGCTGGTCCCCTTCGCCGCCGACGTGGTCTCGGCCCGTGCCTTGGCGTCCTTGCCGCAACTCCTTGAGCTGGCAGAGCCTTTTCTGACGACTCGGACGTTGTGCCTCTTCCCCAAGGGACAAAATGTTGAGGCGGAGTTGACTGCCGCACACAAAATCTGGAACATGCAGGTGACCCGGCACGACAGCCTGACTGACGCCGGCGCCACCGTCCTGGCCCTTCGTGAGGTACGCCGTGACCAGCCACTCTGACAGCCGTCCGAAAATTATCGCCATCGCCAACCAGAAGGGCGGCGTCGGCAAGACCACCACCGCCATCAACCTGGCGACCGCCATGGCGGCGGTGAAGAAGCGCGTTCTGGTGATCGACATGGATCCCCAGGGCAACGCCTCCACCGGCCTGGGCGTCGACGCCCGCCAGCGCGGCACCGACAGCTACGACCTGCTGTTGGGCGAGGCGACCATGAGCGACGCCATCATCCCGACCCATGTGCCCGGCCTGTCCCTGATCCCCTCGGGCGTCGATCTGGCCGGGGCCGAGCTGGAACTGGTCGACGCCGACAAGCGCGAGTTCCGCCTCAAGCAGGCGCTGGACGCCGCGCTGGGGTCCTTCGACTACGTTCTGATCGACTGCCCCCCGGCGCTTGGCCTGCTGACCCTGAATGCCCTGGTCGCCGCCGACGAGGTGATGGTGCCCCTGCAGTGCGAGTTCTTCGCCCTGGAAGGCATCAGCCATCTGGTGAAGACCATCGAACGGGTGAAGAAGGCCTTCAACCCGACGCTCGACATCCACGGCATCGTCCTGACCATGTTCGACCGCCGCAACAACCTGTCGGGCATGGTAGAGCACGATGTGCGCGAATTCTTCGGGTCCAAGGTCTTCAAGACCGTGATCCCGCGCAACGTCCGCGTCTCCGAGGCCCCGAGCCACGGCAAGCCGGTTCTTCTCTATGATTTCCGCAGCACCGGGGCGCAGGCCTATGTCCATCTCGCCGGCGAGGTGCTGCGGCGTGAGAAACGGGAGCTTTGCGCATGACGGACGCCCCCCGCAAGCGCGGCCTGGGCCGCGGTCTTTCCGCCCTGTTCGGGGATGACGTGGCCGAGGCCACCGCCCCGGAGGCCGCCGGGACCTCGGCGCCCAGCCGTCTGGCCGGTGTCGCCGCCGTCGACGTGCCTGTGGAGCACCTGCTGTCGGGTCGTTTCCAGCCGCGCATGGATTTCGACGAAGACGCCTTGCAGGACTTGGCGGACTCCATCCGCGCCAAGGGCGTCCTGCAGCCCATCCTGGTCCGCCGCCTGCCGGAGGACGAGGCCGCCGGAGAGGTCGAGGAAGGCGCGGCCCGCTACGAGATCATCGCCGGTGAACGGCGCTGGCGCGCCGCCCAACTGGCCCAGGTCCACAACGTCCCGGTCCTGATCCGCGACTTCTCCGACCAGGAGGCGGCGGAAGTCGCCCTGATCGAGAACCTGCAACGGCGCGACCTCAATCCGTTGGAAGAGGCCGAAGGCTACAAGCGCCTGATGGACGAATTCCAGCGCACCCAGGAAGAGGTGGCCGGTGCCCTGGGGAAGAGCCGGTCACACCTCGCCAACATGGTGCGCCTTCTGAACCTGCCCGATCCGGTGAAGGGCATGCTGCGGCGCGGCGACCTCTCCACTGGCCATGCCCGCGCGCTGCTCAACGCCGGGGACCCGATCGGTTTGGCCGAACAGGTGGTGAAGAGGGGCCTGAATGTCCGCCAGACGGAAAAGCTGGCCACCGAAAAGGGCGGCGTGAAGGCCCGCAAACCCCGGATCGCCAAGGAAAAAGACGCTGACACGGCGGCCCTGGAGCGGGATCTGTCGAACCTGCTGGGCCTCAAGGTGGCGATCGAATTCCAGGGCCGGGGCGGGCAGGTGGTCATCCACTACGACACCCTCGAACAGCTCGACGACATTCTCTATCGCCTCAACAATCCGACCGACAACGCCTCCGACAGCCGTCGCGCCGACCGCGAGCTTCCGCTCGCCGAGGATGAACTGCCGCTTGACGACGAGGATGCGGCGGACGGCGCCCTAATCGGTGCCGAGGACGACGATTCCCTGGGCAGCCGGGCCTTCGCCGCCGCCATGACCGGCGGTCTGGACGCGGTCGGCGCCGCCGTCGAGGCGGTGGCCGAGGACGCCGACGCCGACCTGGGCGAGGCCGATGCCTCCGGCGAAGCCGCTGGCCCGGTGGTCGAGGTGGACGAAGACGAGAACGGGGACGGGGAGGAGGCCCTTCTGGAAGCCTCCGTCGACGCCTGGGCCGACGATCTGGCCGAGACCGCCGACCTGCCCGAGGACGATCCCCTCGGCCTTGACGAGGAAGAGGACGACCTCGATATGGACGAAACGTTGCGGCAGGCCAACGGTTAGCGGAACACCAGGGCTTTCAGCGGCTTTTCAAGCCCAAGGGGGGCGGTTCGAAGATCCGGACCGCCCCTTTTCCGTGGCCTCCGGTCAGGGGATCGACGCCGCGTCCGGGAATCGGTCGGGCCGGTGAACCTTTGTCCGCGCTCCGGCGTTGACCAAGACCCATCCCCGACAGTCCCCACATCCTGACCGGGAGGCTCCATGGTCCGCACCGTCTCCATCGCGCTGGTCGGCCTGACCTTGGCCGTCGCTCCCATCGCCCCCGCCGCCACCATCCCGGCCGCCCTGGCCTCGGATGGCGTCGCGGTCCGACCCGCCGCCGGGACCGCCAGCGTGCCGACGGCCCCGGAGGTCGCCGGGCGCACCCTGCGGGCCCTGGACGGCCAAGCCCTGGGCGAGATCGTCGACGCCATCGCCGACGCCAACGGCAAGCTCATCGCCGTGGTGGTGGAGACCGGCGGTCTGTTGGGCGTCGCCGAGACCCGCCGTGTCCTGCCGGTGGCGCGCCTGCGGGTCACGGAGCAGGGCGTCTTCACCGAGCTGTCCGCGAGCAGCGTCGGCGCCCTGCCCACGGAAGAGGATTGGTCGGCCCGCCGCGGGAGACCTTGAGGCGACGGAGAGTGTGGAGAAGAGGGCGCGACGTGGTCAGTCGCGGTCGCTGACCCCCGCCTCGGCAAACGTTGCCATACCGGAATGGCAGGCGCAGGCGGCCTTCAGGAGCGGGACCGCCGTCGCCGCGCCGGACCCTTCGCCCAGCCGCAGGCCAAGGTCCAGAAGCGGCGTCTTGCCGATTTGGGCGAACAGCAGGGCGTGGCCTGGCTCCTGACTGCGATGGGCCACTTGGCAATGGTCCAGGGCGCCCGGTTCGGTGGCCTCGAGGGCGGCGGCGGCGGCGGTGCAGATGAAGCCGTCCAACAACACCGGCACGCGGGCCAGACGGGCGCCGATCACGGCCCCGGCGATGGCCGCCAGCTCGCGTCCGCCGAGGCGGCGCAGAAGATCCAGCGGATTGCGGCTTTCCGTCGTGTGCAGGGTCACCGATTCGGCGACCACGCGGGTCTTGCTGGACAGGGCGTCGCCGCCGACCCCGGTGCCGGGGCCGGTCCAGCCCGCCGCCGTTCCGCCGAACAGGGCATGGCAAAGGGCGGCGGCGGCGGTGGTGTTGGCGATGCCCATTTCCCCCAGGCACAGGACGTCCGCCGCCTTCACCCCTTCGGCCAGCCCCAGATTGATGGCGGCGATCACCTCCGCCTCGCTCATGGCCGGACCCTGGGTGAAGTCCGCCGTCGGCCTGTCCAATTCCAGCGCCCGCACCGACAGGTCGATGCCCGCCGCCCCGCAGAGTTGGTTGACGGCCGCGCCGCCGGCCTCGAAATTGGCCACCATCTGCACGGTGACGGTGGCGGGAAAGGCCGAGACTCCGCGCGCCGCGACGCCGTGATTGCCCGCGAAGATCACGCAGCGCGGTCGGTCCATGACCGGCGGATGACGCCCCTGCCAGGCGGCCAGCCAGACCGCCAGCTCCTCCAGGCGACCCAGTGACCCCGGCGGCTTGGTCAACAGCGGCTCGCGCTCCAGCGCCGCTTCCGCCGCCGTCCCGTCGGCGGACGGCAGGCGCCGCAGAAGGTCGGCGAGGTCGCGGAGGCTGCTCAGGACGGGGGCTTCGGGAACGGTCACGCTTGCACCTTTCGGCAGGGGGCGGGAGGATGAATGCGCTATTTGTAGCGCACCGCCGCCCCCGCGGCCATTGACCTGGGACAAATGAACAATGTTCCGTCTTCTTGGCGACCTTCACCTCGCCGCCGTCTTCCTGACCCGCCTGCCTCTGCCGCGCCTGGCTGAGTCCCTGCCGCCGCTGGCCCGCGCCATGTGGGCCTTTCCCCTGGTCGGCGCGGGTTTGGGCCTGATCGGCTGGGCGGTTCTGGCGGCGGCGGAGGCGGCGCTCCTTCCCGCCATGGTCCAGGGACTGCTGGCCGTCGGCGCCTTGCTGCTGCTGACCGGTGCCCTGCACGAGGACGGGTTGGCCGACCTGGCCGACGGCGGCGGCGGGGCGACGCGGGAACGCCGCCTGGAGATCCTGCGGGATTCGCGCATCGGCGCCTTCGGCGTGCTGGCCTTGATTCTTCTGGTCGGCCTGCGGGTGACGGCGCTGGCGGAGATCGCCACGGTCGCCCGCGCCGGGGCGGCGCTGGTGGTCGGCGGCGCCTTGGGGCGCGCCTGCCTGCCATTGGCCATGCGCCTGACGCCCCCGGCGCGCGCCGAAGGCCTGGGCGCCGCCGCCGGGGTTCCCGGCCTCGGCGTCCTGGCCGCCGCCCTGGCCCTGGCCGCCGCCCTGGCCTTCTGGCTGCTGCCCGACCGGGCCATGTCCATGCTGATCCTGAGCTTGGCCCTGACCTTGGCCGTGACACTCTTTGCGTGGCGGCGTCTGGGAGGCTATACCGGCGATGTTCTGGGCGCCGTCGCCGCCATCGTGGAGGCGGGCGTCCTGGTGGTCGCCCTGACCTAGCGGCGGCCCAACCGTAACCCTGGGAAAAGGACGACGGCGATGACGGCGGTGCGCGAACGCAGGCTGGGCTTGACCAAGGGGGCGACGCGGTTCTGGTGGATTCGCCACGCCGTGGTCCCGGCGGCCAAGGGCGGACGCATCTCCGGTCAGGCGGACCTGGATTGCGACCTGTCCGATACCGTCACCGTCGACTGGCTGCGCGGTCGCCTGCCGCCCGGCGACTACGTCTTCTGCGCCAGTCCGTTGAAGCGGGCGGTCGAGACCGGCACGGCGGTCACGGGCCGGGTCCCGGACGAGACCGATCCACGCCTCATGGAGCAGGACTTCGGGCGCTGGACCCTTCAGCCGTGGTCGGATCTGAACGACGATGCCGAGCGCATCGGGTTCTGGGCCGATCCCGTGGGTTGCCCGCCGCCCGAGGGCGAAAGCTTCGCCGCCCAATGCGCCCGCGTCGCCGCCTGGATCGAGGAGGCGCGCGTCCGTCTCGCCGGGCGGGACGTGGTGGTCGCCTGCCACGGCGGCACCGTCCGCGCCGCCGTGGCGCATGGCCTGGGTCTGGCGCCGGAAAAGGCCGACCCGGTTCTGCGACTGGTTATCGACAACCTATCCCTGACCCGCGTCGATACGCTACAAGAGGGGTCCGCCGTGCTGGCGGTCAACGACCTCTTGACCCGTAAGGCCTGATGACCCTCGCTTCGCCGCGTCTGACCTTCGTGCTTGGTGGTGCCCGCTCCGGTAAGTCGGCGCGCGCCGAGGCCCTGCTGGCCGCCGCGCCGGACAAGGTTTATGTGGCCACCGGGCAGGCCTTCGACGCCGAGATGGAGGATCGCATCGCCCATCATCGCGCCCGTCGCGGCGCCGGGTGGGAGACGGTGGAGGAGCCGCTCGACCTGCCCGGCGTCCTGGGGCGCGACTTCGCCGGGCGTCCGGTGCTGGTCGACTGCCTGACGCTGTGGCTGAGCAACCTCCTGCTCGGCGATCACGATATCGAGGCCGCCGAGGCCGCCCTGGAAAGCGCCCTGGATGGGGCGGCGGGGCCGATGGTCCTGGTATCCAACGAGGTCGGCCTATCCATCGTCCCCGAGAACGCCCTGGCCCGCCGCTTCCGGGACGAGGCCGGGCGCCTGAACCAGCGCGTCGCCGCCCGCTGCGACCGCGTGGAGTTCATCGCCGCCGGTCTGCCATTGGTTCTGAAAGGATGATCATGAAAGCCCTGACCAAGATCCCCGCCACCGTCATCACCGGCTTTCTGGGGTCGGGAAAGACGACGCTTATCCGCCACATCATGGAAAACGCCGGCGGCAAACGGATCGCGCTGATCATCAACGAGTTCGGCGATTTGGGCGTCGATCGCGACATCCTGTCGGCCTGCGGCGCGCCGGGATGCGAAGACGACAACATCGTCGAGCTGGCCAACGGCTGCATCTGCTGCACGGTCGCCGACGAGTTCCTGCCGACCATGCAGGCCCTGGTGGAGCGCGACATCGCGCCGGACCATATCGTTATCGAAACGTCTGGTCTCGCCCTGCCCAAGCCTCTGGTCAAGGCCTTCCACTGGCCGGAAATCCGCAACCGCGTGACGGTGGACGGGGTGATCGCCGTGATCGACGCGGGCGCCGTCGCCGCCGGTCGCTTCGCCGACGATCCCGCCGCCGTTCAGGCCCTGCGCGAGGCCGACGCCAGCCTGGACCACGACAATCCGCTGGAAGAGGTCTTCACCGACCAGCTTCTGTGCGCCGACCTGGTGCTGCTCAACAAGGCCGATCTGCTCGACGAACCGGGGTTGGACGCCGTCCTGGGCGACCTTCAAGCCAAGGTGCGCGGCGAGGTGAAGATCGTCCCGACCTCCCACGGCACCGTCGATCCGGCCATCCTTCTGGGCCTGGACGCCGCCGCCGAGGATGATCTGGACGCCCGCCCCAGCCATCACGACGGCGACGGCGAGCATGACCACGACGACTTCGAAAGCTTCGCCGTCGACCTGGGGGCCATCGACGACCTGGACGCCCTGGAAGCCCGCCTGCATCGGGCCATCGCCGATTTCGGCATCCTGCGGGTGAAGGGGTTCCTCGACGTACCGGGCAAGCCCATGCGCCATCTGGTGCAGGCCGTCGGGCCGCGGCTGGATCGCTATTATGATCGCCCCTGGAAGGCCGACGAGACGCGCGGCTCGTGTCTTGTGGTGATCGGCCTGCACGGCCTGGACCGCGCCGGGATCGAAGAGGTCATTCGTGACGGAGCCGCCCAGGCGGCGCGATAGAATGCGCCGCGACCTCGCCTTCTCGCTGGCGCCCTTCGCCGGGAAATGGTTCCCCTGGGATCGGGTCGCCGCCTGCTTTTGGCCCGGCGCCGGTCGCCGGTCGGCCGCCGTCGACGCGGTCTTGG